>CALBNQ010000219.1 GCA_937896495.1 uncultured archaeon
ATTCAAACAAGGTTTTAGGATTAAAAAAAATGGATTCCAAAACATCTTCATCAATTAATCAATCTCTTAAAGATATTGAGGGAAAATTAGGCAAAATTGCAATCATACCAACTCCAGATAAAAAACCAGCCAAAAGAATTTTGATTATAGGGATTGGAAAAAAAGAAGATTTGACAAAAGACACTTTTAGATATGTTTCAGGTAAAATTGCACAAAAAATCAGAGAAATAAAATTAAATGAGTTTTCAATAATTGTACCACCAAATTTTGTTAATGAACAGATATCATCAATTTCTCAAATTGTTGAAGGAGTCAAAATGGCTCTTTACAAATTCGATAGATTCAAAGTAGAAAAAACAATAAAATCACCAAATTTAACAATTATAGTTCCTAAATCAAAAAAGATTTTACAATCTGTGAAAATATCTGAAATAATTGCAGAGGGTGTAATATTTACTAAAAGCATTTCAAATTTGCCTCCAAATGAATGCACACCAACCACATTAGCAAATTTTGCAAAAATAATTTCTAAAAAAAATAAAATGAAATGTAAAATTATTTCTAAAATGGAATTAAAAAAGAAAGGGTTTGGTGGTATTGTTTCTGTAGGTGCAGGAAGTAAAAATGAGCCAAAATTAATTATTTTAGAACACAATAGTGGTCCAAAAAACGAAAAACCAATTGTTTTGGTTGGAAAAGCGGTTACATTTGATACAGGAGGTATTTCATTAAAACCAGGAATTAGTATGGATGAAATGAAATTTGATAAATGTGGTGGGACAACAGTTTTAGGAATTATGAAATCAATTTCGGAATTAAAATTACGGATAAATGTGGTAGGAATTATCCCATCAGTTGAAAATATGCCTGGAGGAGAATCATACAGACCAGGAGACATAATAAAATTATACAATGGTAAAACTGCAGAAATTTTAAACACAGATGCAGAAGGAAGATTAATTTTAGCTGATGCATTGGCATATGGTGAAAAACATTATTCTCCAAAAGCTATTATCGATTTTGCAACTTTAACAGGTGCATGTATCATAGCATTAGGCAATAACGTAGCTGCAATTGTATCTAACAATGAACAACTAAAAAAGAGGATCATAGATTCATCTAAAAAAACAACAGAAGAAGTTTGGGAATTGCCGCTAACTCAAGATTATATGAATATGATAAAGTCAGATGTTGCAGATGTTAAAAATATAGGAATTGGTAAAGCCGCTGGAACTATCACAGCTGCAGCATTTCTGAAAAGTGCAATCAAAAATACACCATGGGTACATTTTGATATTGCAGGAGTTGCATGGACACAAGGAGCTGCTACAAAAGAAAAACCATACAATCCAAAAGGTGCAACAGGATTTGGTGTAAGATTAATTTTAGATTATATACAAAATTTAAAAAATTAATAGCCTCTACTGTTTCTATCAGGTTTTCCAATATTGGGATTTCTAAAACCATGTTTTTCCATCATATGGTTTAGGAATCGAATATCATCAGAAAAAGATTCCATACAAATTGTACAATTTTTCATGTATACCATACCGATTATAATAATTCAATATTAAAAGATTGATTGGAAAGTGAAAATGCCAGCACTGTTGCTTCCCAAGGGCTCTCGCATCTTAGTAGCACAACAGCGACATCAGGTTTGACTTCCAAGTTCGGAATGGGATTGGGTCGCACCCTAACGCTATGGCCGGCTTGTAATTTTATGTTAAATTCTCATCTATTAACGTAACGCAAGGTTTGACATCACTCAAAATAGGTATAAAGCAAAGAAAATACCGAATTACGACATGACACATAGAGTTGGCGTTTTAGACAAAGATCTATGTCAACCACAAAAATGTGGATTAGAATGCATAAAATACTGTCCAGTTAACAAATCAGGTTCAGATTGTATCATACTCAATGAAGAGTCACCTAAAAAAGCACAGATTGATGAAGACGTGTGTAATGGTTGTGGAATATGTGTTAAAGTATGTCCATTTGATGCAATTACAATTGTAAACTTAGCAAGTGAATTAGCGAAAGATAAAATTCATCAATATGGGCCAAACTCTTTTCGATTATACAAATTACCTACACCAAAAAAAGGAGAGGTGGTAGGATTACTGGGTAGAAATGGGATGGGTAAAAGTACAGTAGTAAACATACTTGCTGGAAAATTAAAACCGAATCTTGGAAGATATGAAAACCCACCAGAATGGGAAGAAGTTTTCAAACACTATAGTGGTACAGAATTAAAACAACATTTTCAAAAAATTGAACAGAATCAAATTCGTGCTTCAATAAAACCACAACAAGTTCATCATCTTGCAGAAGCATTTGATGGAACAGGAAATGAATTATTAGACAAATATGATGAAAGAGGCGTCTCAAGAGAATTGATCAGAGAATTGGGATTACAGAATTCTATGGAGCAAAGTTTGAAGGAATTAAGTGGAGGGGAATTGCAAAGAATTGCAGTTGCTGCGGCTGCATCAAAAGATACAGAATTCTATTTTTTTGATGAGCCTTCATCATACAATGATGTATTTCAAAGAACAGGTGTTGCAAGAGTTATCCAAGGATTAGCAAAAATTGGAAAAAGTGTCATGGTGGTAGAGCATGATTTAACATTACTTGATTTTCTTAGTGATTACATTGAAGTTTTGTATGGAGAACCAACTGCATACGGAATTGTATCAAATATTTTATCAACTAAAATTGGAATCAATGTTTTTCTTGATGGGTATCTACCAAATGAAAATGTAAGATTTAGAGATAAAAAATTTTCCATGGATGTATCATCATCATCAACAGATGTTTTCCAAGAAGGCAGTGAAATAATAGATTATCCAAGACTTGAAAAGAAATTTGAGTCATTTTCAGTTGCAATTGAGCCTGGAAAAGTACGAAAAGGAGAGGTTTTAGGGATAATGGGGGCCAATGCACTTGGAAAAACTACCATGATGAAAATGATTGCAGGAGTTCAAAAACCAGATGTTGGTACAATTAATAAAAAAATAAAAATTGCATACAAACCACAATATCTCCAAAACGATATAGATGTAGAAGTAATTGCAATTTTAGATAAAGCTAATGGCGGTTCAGTTGAAGGAACACAAGAAGAAGAACAAATTTTAGATCCATTAAAAATTAGGAAACTCTACAATAAATCTATAAAAAATTTATCAGGTGGAGAATTACAAAAAATTGCAGTTGCATCATGTCTAATACAAAAAGTGGATTTGTATGCATTAGATGAACCTTCAGCATTTCTAGATATTGAAGATAGAATTGCAGTTGCAAAATTCTTACAAAAATTTGTTCGATCTTTTGGAAAATCAGCAATCATAATTGATCATGATCTACAACTGATGGATTTAGTTTCAGATTCCATGATTATTTTTGAAGGAGAGTCAGGCAAAGAAGGAATTGCCACATCTCCAATGCCAAAACCTGAAGCAATGAATAGATTTTTGAAATCATTAGATATGTCATTTAGACGAGATGAAAGAAGTTTAAGACCTAGAGTGAATAAAATAGAAAGCAGATTAGATAAAGAACAAAAAACATCTGGGAATTTCTATTACAAACATTGACTCGAATGCTGAAAAAATCACTAGAAAATATCCTATCTTCAAAAGAAAGTGAAGAATTAATTTCTGCCTTTGATCAAATCGGCAGCATCATCATAGTTAGAATTCCAGATTCTCTATCACATAAAAAAAAGATTATTGGTGAAACATTGCTAAATGAAGTAAAAATTGTAAGAAGTGTATTTTATCAATCCTCAGCAGTGGAAGGTGATTTCCGAACAAGAAATCTGGAGATTCTTGCAGGAGAAGACAATACAGAAACAGAATACAAAGAATTTGGATGTAGGTTTATTGTAGATGTAAAAAATGCCTTTTTTTCACCACGCCTTTCAACTGAAAGAGAAAGAATAGCAAAATTAGCCCAGGATGGTGAGGTCTTGACAAACATGTTTGCAGGAGTAGGAATGTTTTCAATAATGGCTGCAAAAAAGAAAAAATGTACAGTATATAGTCTAGATCTCAATCCAACTGCATCCAAACTTTGTGAAAGAAATATTGCACTAAACAAACTCGCCGGAAAAGTGATTTCAATTAATGGTGATGCATCTAAAATAATTGAAACACAATTAATTGACAAATCAGATAGAACACTAACATTGTTACCAGAAAGATCAGATGAATTTTTAGAATCAGCAATTAAAACAACAAAAAGTGGAGGCATAATTCATTATTATTCTCACATGCATGCAGATAAAAAATCAGATGCAGGAAAATTAAGTGAAGAGCATTATCTAAAAATCACACCAGTAAAGTCAGAAATTCTTGATTCAAAAATTGTAAGAGCTGTAGGTCCAAGATATTATCAAACAGTAGTAGATGTAAAAATTACAAAATAATTAATCATCAGATGTAATTGATGCTGATGTAGGTTTAGTTGTAGCCATAACATATCCAATCCATGCAATTACACCAAGTATTCCTCCAGCAATCATTAATACAGATAATTGTAAAACAATGGGACTCCATTCTGAAAGCATTAACAAGTATGCATAAAGAAAAAAACCACCAATACAAAGTACAAAAATAGTAACTCCCATACTTTTACGCTTATCCATGGCGGAAAACTTTTTGTTAGTTATTTATTGGTTTGAACTAATTTAATTCAATTGCCATAAGATATGCTGCTTCGCCATCTCGATAATATGCATTTAGTTGTTGTTTGATAATAAATCCAAGTTTTTCATATAATCTTACAGCATCATTGTTACTACATCTAACTTCCAAATAGAATTCATCACATTTTCGTAATTTAACACCATTAACAGATTCTTCAACAAGAGCATTTCCTATACCTTTTTTCCTATGATCGTCAAGAACTGCAATAGAGACAACATGACCTTTTTTTACAAAACCTAATTTCTTAAAATTTGAAAAACCAAATTCTGTTTTACACATGATATAACCAACATGTTTTCCAGCAATTTCAGCAACAATAAATGCCTCAGGCAATTCTGCCAATAGGCATTCATAAAAATAATCAGAATAGTGCTCAGGGAGAGTTTTCAAATTGATTTCCATTACAGAAATCAGATCGCTTGGCTCTGCTCTTCTAAGATTACAATCCCCCACATTTCTTAGAATTACTTGCATAAAATACTGTACAAGTATCAATATTTAATTTTAAACCAAAAGACCATTAATAGAAAGATCGATTCAAAGAAACATGGAAGAAGATTCAAAAGAGGAGGTCATATCTTTAGTAAATTCCATATTTGAGGTAAGTAATTTTACAAAAACAGAATTTTCATTAGAATTTAGAATTGAAGATTTAGAGTTTTCAATTAAATTTGAAGAATTAGCGAAAGAATTAGAGAACAAAAGTTTTGTTTGTAGATTAGAAAAAAGAAATAATGAAAAATATGTGATTATTCAAAAATTTTCTCCAAAAAAACAGAGAAAATGGATGAGTGCATCATGGACTCCTCGAATTTTGTTTGCCATCGTTATTTCATTTGTAATGATTGATGGCTACTATAGAACATCGGGAACAAATTCAATTGTAGAAATTGGTGATCCATTCCAAATGGCAATTATTTACACAATTGGTTTGTTAGGAATTTTAGGAACGCATGAACTTGGACATATTATTGCATCAAAAATGCACAAACTAAAAACAAGTTGGCCTTACTTTATTCCAGGAATTCCAATACTAGGAATTCCAACTTTTGGAGCATTTATTCAATCAAGAGGGTTAACAATTAATAGAAATATTTTATTCGATGTAGCAATTGCAGGGCCCATTGCTGGATTAGTTATTGCAATCATAGTTTCATTATATGGAGCATATACTGCACCGATTTTAGATCAAGAAATAGCTGATGGGATGTTTGCAAATCAAGTATTAGTAGAATGGGAACAAGGTGAACCATTACTAATGACTGCAAGTTTAGCAGTATTTGGGAAAGGGGGACCAGGTCATGAAGTAATTATGACACCAATAATGTTTGCAGCATGGATTGGTTTTTTGATCACATTTTTGAATTTACTTCCAGCATGGCAATTGGATGGCGGTCATATGGCAAGAACACTTTTGGGTCAAAAAATTCACAGGTATGCAACATATGGGAGTATGGTAGTGCTTATTTTGTTAAATTATTGGTTAATGGCAATCTTAATTTTAGTTATGTCAAGAAAAAATCCAAGTGCTACACCACTTGATGATATATCTCCGCTTACAAAAAATAGAAAACTTGCATATATTGGAATTATAGTATTAGCAATTTTATGTGCACCACTTCCTTCAGGATTATTTTCAGGAATTTTACCTTAGTAAAAGTCGCGCACCATCAGTGACCACTGTGACTTTTTGTCGAATACCTTGAGTTTTTAAAACATAATCCATGGAATTTTTTATTCCAGGCAAAGAAATTATTTCAAGTTTCTTTGCATAAAATTCAGGTAGAACAGACACTAATCCAATTTGGAATTTTTTTTGAATTTCTGATAAAAATAATAAATCTTCCATTCCACTGATGTATTTAGTAGGATTTCGAAGCTGTTCCAGAGATAATCTACCTTCAATGAATTGTTGGATTGCATCAGAACCTAGACCACTTTTACATTCTGCAACTAAAATTGCAAGTCCATCATTTTTAATTACATTTGAACAATTCCAGAGTGAAGACAAAGATTTTGAAAAAGTATTGTTACTGGCATCTTTTCCAGTACTAATAATCATAGTTTTTTGTTGGTCAATTTCTTTTATGGAATTATTTTCTAAAAATTTTGTTGTTGAAATTGTTTTTGAAGGATGATCTATTGTAAAATCCACTATACCTTCAGAATTTGCAATTATTTCAATTCCTTGAATTTCAAAATTATCAGTAAATTTTTTAGATTCCTCTAAACTTTCTGGGTATTGTCCAGGTAATGGTAAATTTCCATTTCTCTTTGCATAAGCTGAAAGCATGGAATCCGTACCAAATTTTTTAATTAAACGCGTAGAAATAGTCTCATAACCAAATAATCCATCAAACTCCATTTCACCTATGAAAACAAGATTAGAGTTAGAAATATCAATATCATCAAATTCATTTATTGAGCTGCCTTCAGGTAAACCTGCTTTTACCAAATTCAAGATTTTTTTATCAGTTAAAATTTTTGGAAATGGTTTTGATTTTTGTTCACATAAAGTGAATAAAGATGAAATTATTTTTTGGACGGATTTTGAGTTATGTAAAACTACAAGTTCCATGGGTTTTGATAAATCAAGAGATTGTAATTTTTCATCAATTTCCTGATCGTTCAAAATTTTACCATCAGAATCAATTTTTTGTTCTAAATTCTCAGCCTTTATGTCTAAAACTACATCAGTAATACCATAATTTAACCAAATTTCAGGCATATTTTATACTCAATACAAACCAAAATAAATCCAATGTTGTTAAGCTCAATATGGAATTCATTAAAGAATTTGCAATATTTTTACATCAAAAAAGCATAATAAAATTTGGTGAATTTACACTTGCAAGTGGAAAAAAGAGTTCATACTATGTAGATTTAAGATTAGTACCAAGTTATCCTCATGAATTTAGAAAAATGGTTAAATTTCTTGAGAATGAAATTATACAAGATATAGGATTGGATGAATTTGATGCAATTGTTTCTGTTCCCACAGGTGGGTTAGTGATTGCATCAGCATTGTCTATTGAAGCAATTAAACCACTAATCTATGTGAGAAGCAAGCCAAAAGATTATGGTACATCAAAATCAGTAGAAGGGAAAATTCATGAAGGAATGAGTGTTGTTATGATTGATGATGTAGCAACTACGGGAGGTTCAGTAGTCAATGCAATCAAATCTCTGAAAGAAGAAAATATCTCAATTAAAGATGCATATGTAATTGTAAATAGAATGGAAGGTGCAAATGAGGCTTTAGCAGAATCGGGCGTAAAAATGCATTCTATTTTAGACATCTTACAAATTTCACAAATTTTGTTTGAAGAAAAAATTATTGATGAAGATGTTTTAGAAAAAGTAAAAAAACAAATTAAAAAATAAAACCTGGCAGCTCAGACAAATGCCTTCCAATCATCAATTCAGATATAACTCTGATTCTTCATTGCAGCCAATGAATTTTGAATAGTCTTATTTTAAAACTAATTGAAAATAAATGGGCCCGAAGGGCTTCGATCCCTTGGCTCACCGGTTATGAGCCGGTTACTCTACCAAGCTGAGTTACGGGCCCTAAGCAAATGAAAATTTTCTCAGGTATAAAATGTTATGAGACTAACAGTATTCTTCAAAACAACTATCTAACAACAAGTTTTGTGCAGTGATAGATTTATCTGCGATTTCAATTAATTTGTTAGGTTCAATGGAGGATTTTTCGAGAATATTTCTCCATGATGCTGCATGTCGAATATCAGCTTCAGTATGTAATTCAAAATATTCTGTAGCGTCTTTACTAGTTATTCCGTAAAATTCTGCTAATCCATCAAGTTTTGTTTGACTGATTTTCGGAATTTCTTTTTCAAATGCATACATTGCAGATGCCCCACCATCAAAAGTATCCATTAATTCATTCAAATCAGAAACAGCTTTTCTTGTTTTGGGTAATCCTGTGTATGAAAGTAATTCATTTTCAGAAATACCTAATTCTTCTGCAAATGTAATCCATGGTTTAATGTGATCAGATTCTTCTTGTTGATTTTCAACTAATTCTTTGATTACAGAATCTGGTGCTTTTTCAATAATAGGGGCCATAAAAGAAGGTACTTCTTTTACAAGTTGAAAATATTCTTTTGCATATCCTGCCAAAGCTTCTTTTGTTAATTTTCCATCAGACCATGTTTGATAAAACGGATGTTTTAGTAAACTTCTTTCCTCAATCATTTCATCGATTTTTTGAATTATATTCATAATTCTTCCATAAAATTTACCAATAAAAAATCTTTGGTGTTTACAAAAGATTTTATGATCTAAAAAAGAAATTTTTATGGGTTCCAGTGGTGTAGACCGGTCAAGCATTTTGCCCTTTCAAGGCAAAGATCCCGGGTTCAAATCCCGGCTGGAGCACTAAGATTTATTTACTTATGAAAAAGTTTTTGATCAGATTATCGTGGATAGAAAAAATATCGAAGTTAATCCTCTAGTTGAAAATTATGGTGAATATATTAAAAAAATAGATGACGCATTAGATAAAGAATTATCATTATATTCAGAATCTGAGTTTATTGAGCCTCTAAAATACTCGTTAGAAGGTGGAAAGCGAATAAGACCAATCATTTTGACTTTATCAGCTGAAAGTATAGGTAAGATCGATGATAATACATTTGCAGCATCTTGTGCAGTTGAATTATTACACATGGAATCAATCATCCATGATGATATTATTGATAACGAAACAATGAGAAGACAAAAAGATCCATTTCATATCAAATATGGTTATAATACCAGTGTTTTAACAGGTGATTTCGTTTTAGGATTAATTCTTGCAATATCTTCAAGATTAAACAATCCTAGAATTACAAAAGATTTAGGCTCTACTGCAATGTTAATGAGTGAAGGTGAAATGATTGAAACTAGATTAGAAACAGGTGAAGATGTTACATTTGATGATTATCTAAAAGTCATAGAATACAAAACTGCTACCGCATTTGAAGTGGCTGCCAGAGCAGGTGCAATTATTGCAAAAGGAACAGAAGAGCAAATAGAAGCATTATCAGAATATGGAATAAATCTTGGAATTGCATATCAAATTAGGGACGACTTGTTTGATTGGAAAAATGAAGATAAATTATTCAATATTTTAATTAAAAAAAGTTCAGATCCAAGAGATGTTTTCAACAAGATGGAAGAATTGTTAAAAGAATTTGCTGAAAAAGCTAGAGTATCATTAAGAATAATTCCAGACAGTGATGCAAAAATGAAATTAGAAAATTTAATAAAATTTACATCATTTAAGGCATAATACCTAAACTAATTACGGGAGTTGCCAACTCTACAAATTTGATGAGTGGTTCTGGATAAACACCAAATCCAACTAAGAAGATTATAGATGCAATCATAACAGCAATTACTGATTTAGGTTCTTTAACTCTCTTTTCTGTTTCTCCTTCAAAGTACATCTTTCTTGTAATCCAACCATAGTAAGCAAGTGACAGTGCACTATTTAAGACACCAGCTATTGCAAGCCATGGAGCCCACCACAATACAGAACCAGCATCTAATGCACCTCCAAATAACATCAATTTACTCCAAAAGCCAGAAAGAGGTGGAATTCCTGCAAGAGCAAATAATGAAATTACTAAACCTAAAGCAGTAATTGGCATTCTTCTTCCAAGTCCCTTTAGTTTATCAATATGAGTAACGGCTAAAGTTGTAACTATTCCTGTAATTGCAATAAATGCAGCACCTTTCATTACTGCATGATTCATAATTTGATACAAAGATCCTTGCAAACCAAGTGAACTGTGAGGGGCAATTGCAAGACCAATTAGGATGTATCCAGCATGTGCAATACTAGAATATGCCAACATTCTAGAGAGATTCTTTTGCATTATTGCAGCAACATTGCCTATTGTCATAGTCATTACAGCAATAATCCCTAAAGCTAAAGTCCAATCAAGGTGTAAAACCACCATTCCTAAAATTACAATTCTAATTGTTGCTGCAAAACCAGCTTTCTTTGTAGCTGCTGCAAGTAAAGCAGTGATTGGTGGTGGTGCCCCATCATAAGTATCAGGAAGCCATTGATGGAATGGTACCAATCCCATCTTGAAACCAAATCCTGCAATAAACATTCCAACAGAAAGTAATGCAAGAGGCAGTAATGATGGATCAAGTGTAGAATATCCTTGTATTACTTCACCAATGTTTGTTGAACCAGTTAATCCATAAGAAATTGAAATTCCATAAACTATGATTGCAGAAGATAATGCTCCAAACAAGAAATATTTTAAAGCAGCCTCATTTGAACTTGGATTCTTTTTCATAAATCCAACTAAAACATATGTTGGAATACTCATCAATTCCCAAGCAACAAACAACATTACCAAGTCAGTTGAATATGCAACTAACACCATACCAATTGTTGCAAGTAAGATTAGCGAATAGTAAACAGCAGGAGAATTATGTTTTCTCATATAATTAAAAGAGCCAACAGTTGTGAACAATGCAACAATTAACATTGCAATTGCAAAGAATCCACCAAATGCATCATCTACAATAACATCTTCAGAGAAAAGAGCAGACGGAGTAACATTTTCATTTATGAATTGATAACCAACGTATCCCATGGATACAATTAATGCTGCAAATGCAATAACGGCATAAAATGAATTAGAACCACGTTCTTTTCGTACAATACTAATTATCGGAAGAAGTATTCCAACAGTACCAAGAATTGCGATTAAAACCAATGGGGTTGAAGTAATTTCTAACATTCCATAGCACCTACATCAACAATATCAAAACTACGAATAATAGTCCTGCTCCAAATACGAATAGATATGACTGTGATACACCAGTTTGAGTTCCTTGGATTACTTTTGCACTCCATCCAACTGCTTTTTGGACACCAGCATTCATACCATAATCAATAGCTGTCTTTTCAAAGTATCGGAATACTCCTCGTGCCAACCATAATGGTGCTACAACAAAGCACCAATAGATGATTGCATTAAGATACCATCTGTTTAAGAAAAGTTTGTGAATTGAATAAAAGAAGATGTTAGAGTTTACAAACTTTACAGGATCAACCCATCTACCAATGTAAAAGATGTAACCTAATCCAATACCTGTAGCAAATGCTACTAGAGATGAACCAAGTGCAACAGGATTAAGTCCTTGTAAGAATTCAGGTAAAATTGATGCTTCTTCTGTTACATGTGCACTATGAATTCCAAATGAATGTTCTAGATAATCAGTAAATACATGATGAAGTCCTTCTTCTGCAGATAATCCAATTAAGCCAACTCCAATAGTTAAAACAGCAAGAATACCATATGGGATCCACATGGATAAAGATGCTTCATGAATGTGGTGACCTTCTTCTTCCATTTTTTCGATGTGTTTACTCTTGTTTCCAAAGAACACCATACCAATCATTCGTGTTGTGTAAAATGCAGTGATTACAGCAGTTAAAACAGCAATTATGTACAAAGGTAAAGCCCATTCATTTCCAGATTCGTATACAGCCGCAAAGATTGCATCCTTACTCCAGAAACCTGTTGTGATAAATGGTGCACCCATTAAACCAAGACCGGCAGCCCACATGAATGCATATGTTTTCTTCATTTGTTTTCTCAGACCACCCATATCAGTCATAAATCTAGAACCAACAATATGCAATAATGAACCTGCTGCCATGAATAATGAAGCCTTAAACATTGCATGAGAAATCAAATGGAAGAATCCTGCAGTATAACCGTCAACGTATTGATGAGACAATCCTGCAACACCTAATGCCATCATCATATAACCAATCTGAGAACCAGTAGAATATGCAAGAACTTTTTTAATTTCGGGATTGACCATTCCTTGTGTTGCAAGTAGTAATGCAGTAATTGCACCAACCCATGCAACAATTTCAAAGAATTGATCAGCCATTATTCCTGCAGCACCTAATGCAAATACAAGTGGACCAATTCTTGCAACTAAAAATACTCCTGCTTTTACCATTGTTGCTGCATGAATTAATGCAGAAACTGCAGTAGGACCAGTCATTGCTTCTAGTAACCATTCATTTAATGGAAATTGTGCAGATTTTCCCATTGCTCCACCAAATAGTAAAACAAATGCAGGAACTAACAATCCTTGAGCAGCCATTGCAGTTGCCCAATCAGTATCACCCATTAATTCCTTAAATCCAAAAGTACCTGCAAATAAGAATATCAAAAGCATTCCTGCAATCATCATCACATCACCAACTTTGGTCATGATGAATGCCTTCATACCAGCATGAGTTGGAGAATAATAGTCTAACATTCCAAGAACAGTACGTCCTTCAGTACCAACGTGATCTTTCTTTTTATCACGATACCAAAAGCTGATCAGTGCGTAAGATGCTAGTCCTACACCTTCCCATCCGAAGAATACTTGTAGCAAATTATCAGATAATACAATTAACTGCATTGAACCAATAAAGAACATCATCCAAAACCAAAATCTTGGAATATCTTTATCGCCTTTCATGTATCCAGTACTGTAAATCATAATGAGGAATGAAATCCAACCAACTACATTTGCCATAATAATAGAAAGTGGATCTGCTAAAACACCGCCTTTAAGACCAAGTGATTCTATCCACATAATTTGATGATGAAGTTCGTGAGCTTCTAATGCAACAGGTATCATAGTTGCAGCAGATAATGCACTCATCAAAGCAAATCCAACTGCAACAAATCCGGTCGCATGTTTAGATAATTTTCCAATTCCAGGAATAATCATAGCTGCTGCAAATGGTAAAATCCAAACTAACCAAGCACTTAAAGTTCCAATTTCAAATCCCATTAATTCAATTGCCATAATCTAAACCCCCAACACTCCATTCATGTATGGAATTATTGTTTTATAGAAAATGTCTGGATAAATTCCAACTACAATTGAAAATCCTGCCAAGACCATCATTGGCACAGTCATATACCAGCTACCTTCTTTTACATTTTCAAGGTGTTCAGGAGTTTTTCCAAAGAACACACGTTTTAACATCCATAGTAAGTATGACATTGTAAGTGCGGTTGCAACAAGACCCAATCCAAAAGTAACGGCTCTAAGAGTGGAACCTTCTTCAATTGCAGTCTCTAATGCACCATAAAATAAAACCCACTCACCCATGAAACCACTAGTTGGAGGAACACCCATTATGGTCAATGCACCAATAACTGCACATACAGCAGTAATTGGCATTTTTCCTGCCAAACCACCTAATTTGGAAATACTTCGAGTACCAACTTTGACAATTATTATTCCAGCCATCATGAAAAGAATACCTTTTCCAATTGCGTGAGTTACATACATCATTTCTGCACCTGCAAGACCTAATGCAGACATTGAGCCTATCCCAAACAGAAGATATCCCATTTGACTTATACTAGAATATGCAAGAAGACGTTTTAGATCATCTTGCATGAGTGCCATGGCGCCACCATAAATCATTGTAACAAGACCCCAGATGTGGAACCAAATTGAAAGTTCTGCAAATGTTGAGGGTAAGAATTCAACAATTAATCTAAAAATACCATAAGCACCAATTCCGATCATAGCTGGTGACAATAATGCACTAATCGGAGTAGGTGCAGAACCGTGAACATAAGGTAGCCAAATATGGAACATGAATACTGCCAATTTAACACCAAGTCCAATTGCAATGGCAATTGCAGAAATCATTACAATATCTTGAGGGATTTCAGATTCTTGAATATCAACAAAATCAAAGCTACCAATGGTTAGACCAATCATCAAAAAGCCCAACAATAAAACAACAGCACCAGCATGAGTCCAAAACAAGAACATTAAACCAATCTTTCTTCTTGGACCATCTCCCCAAAGTGCAACCAAAAAGAAACCAGGAATTAACATCACCTCAAAGAAAATATAAAATTCAATCAAGTTTGTAGATAGAACTGTTCCAAGCATTCCCATTGCAAAAACAAGATAAAGTGCAAAGTAAAGTCCAGATTTAGCATTTACATAATTTGAGAGTGAAGAAGATTCAACAACAGAGGTTTGACCACTTACTGATGAGGTAATATTTTGTTCTTCTTCAAACTGTTCATGAAATTTATGAATCATGTATGGTTTTGAATACAAAACCAAAATGGTGGAGAGAACATAAATCATTATTGCAAATGGCGATGCAAGACCATCTAACAAGAAACCAAATTCGCCAAACATTGAAGTCCATGGATAATGTTCTTCCACAGTTCCAGAAAGTGCAGCATTGATTACTAGAATTGTGGTGTAAAGTAAAATTGCAAATGTGAACCACATGGCAGGAGTAGGACCTACTTTTCTTCCAATAATGTATGCTACTGGCGATAATAAGAGGGGCAGGAAAACTGCCTGTAATAATGCATATTCCATTATCCTTTCAAACTCCTAAAGTCTGCAATATCGACATTTTGATACATTCTATATGCTACAATAATCAGCGACAGGCCAACTGCTACTTCTGCGGCTGCAATTGCAATTGAAAACAATGCCAAAGTTTGACCCCCACTATGAGGTAAAAATCTACCAAATGCTACAAGATTTAGATTTGCAGCATTGATAATAATTTCAACAGCAAACAACATTCGAATAAAATTACGCTTTACAGCTAGACCGTAAATTCCTATTCCCAATAGGGCAACTGAAACTAATGTAAAATCAACTAGTTCGCTGGTCATTCTCCACATCCTCTCGTTTTGCTAATACTAATGCACCAGTTACAGAACCAGCTAAAATTAATCCCATTAAGATTAATGCAGGCCAATAATATGTTACAAAGTCAATACCAATATCTCTAAAATTTACTTGTGGTTCGTCTGTAGTTATTGTTTTAATTCCAGAATCTAAGAAAACAGCACCTAAAGATACCATTACAACAAGCATTAAACCAATTCCTGCAAACTTTCTTCTCTTATCTTCAATTTTTTTGAATATGAGTTCTCTTTTTACTAACATCACAGTGAACAAAATCAAGACAGCAATTGAACCAACGTAAACAGCTAATTGGAATAATGCTACAAATGGTGCATCTAACAAGAAAAAGAATCCGGCAATACCACCAAGTGCACCCATTAAAGCAATTGAACCATAAATCAATGATCTTAATTCAAGTGCAGCAATTGCAGAACCAATTGTGATTACGGTTAATGCTAAAAAGACTGGATCAGCCATGAGTAGCACCTCTAGCAGTTATTTGGATTTCACTATCTTGTGCTACATATGGTTTTACAGCAAGTTGAGCAGGAGTATAGATTAAACCCTCTTTAGAAAAGGAAGATAATTCATAATCATTTGTCATGTATAATGCATAAAATGGACATGCATCAACACACAAGCCACAGAAAACACATTTTCCATAATCGATTTGAGGCATGATTGCTTTTTTATTTTGTTTTTGTTCTTCAGGAACTTTTACCATGGCAATTGCTTCAGCAACACCTTCACATGCAATTGAACATAGTTGACAACCAGTGCAATGGTCATGAAACAACATATGACGACCTTTTAATCCAGCAATACCAACACCTGTTGAAGGATCAAATTGATAACCATCCCCTACAAATTTTAATTTTTCTTCAGGATATCGAAGAGTGAATCGCTTTATTGCCATATGTTTAATTCCAGAATTTAATGCACGAATTATTCCAGTTGCGGTTCCCATTATTGTAATCCTCCCGGTCCCAACACTCCAGCGTAAAGCAAGCCTAGAGCAATAAAGATGTTAACGAATGCAAGACCAATAAGTTTGGTCCATCCTAAATTCAATAAAATATCAACTCTAACTCTTGGAAATACACCTCTTGGCAAAATAATAAAGAAAATCACACCAACCGTTTTGAGAACAAACCAAAGTGTTCCATTAAGCATTTCTTGAGAAAATATTGGCAAACCAGGAACTTTGAGAGTTACAGGACCCATTGTGATTCCATCAGTAATAATTTCAGCTGGGAATGGAGGTACAATTGATGGGCCATTCCAACCTCCAAGGAATAAAACAACAAACAATGCTGCAAATGCATAAAGTTTCAGATAAGTTCCTAATTGGACAAGACCATACATCATTCCAGAAAGTTCTGTTAACCATCCAGCTACAATTTCACTTTCAGCTTCTGGTAAATCAAATGGAATTCGTTCTAATTCAGCAAGCATTGTAATGAAAAATACAATTGCACCTACGGGCAAAAATACTATCCATGGGAAATTAGATTGACTAGCAGCAATTTCAGATAAATTAAGAGTTCCAGTTAAAATAACAACTCCCAATAGTGACAAAATAAGTGGGATTTCAAATGAAACCATCTGGAATAAAGCTCTAATTCCTCCAATGAACGGGAATTTACTATTTGCAGACCATGCTGAAAGGATTGTAATAATTGGGAAGAATCCAATTACAGCAAACACAGCAAGTAATCCTAAATCTACGTCTGCAACTACCCAACCTGGAGCAACAGGAATTAATGCTACAAATGCTGCTGCAGCTCCAACAAAAATTACTGGTGCTGCCCAAAAAATTGGTTTGTCTGCTTTAGCTGGAATAATAATTTCTTTAGAAATTAGTTTTAAACCATCTCCCATTAATTGTAAAATACCTTCAAGTTTTCCACAATAAAATGGACCAACTCTCAATTGTAATTTTGCAAGCATTTTTCTTTCAACAAAAATTGTTCCAGCAGCTAATAATGCTGCAAAACCAAATCCTGGAAATGCCATAACTCTAAAAATATCAGTTTCCATGAAAGATTGGATAATAGGCAGTGTTCGTGTTGGATCTGCAATCCATGAAAGCGCAAGGAATGGGGTAAGTAATTCACCATGAATTACAGGCATTTCAATGAAAAACAAAATCATCATCACTGCAGGAATTCCAATTAAATTAAGAATCAGAATAGTCCAAAAAGCATCATCAAGTATTGATTTAATGAATTCACTTAGTTTGAATTTTGGTGCAATAACAGACATTTATCGATCTGCCTCCACTGGCCAATAATTAAGACTCCAATACACAGATGGCATATTACCAAGTTTTTCACCTTTAAGAAGATAAGGTAATGCTATCAAATTCCTAAAAGAAGGAACACTTAGTTTTAGTCTGTAAGGTTCTGTTTTACCATCAGATACAATATAACAACCCAAAGAACCTCTACCAGATTCTACACGTTTGTAAACAGTTGCAGGTACTTTTGTTTTTGGATTTGGTTTTAATTTTGTTCTAACAGAACCAGACTTTGGCATTTTTTGTAACGCTTGTCTAATAATATTACAACTTTCCATCATATCAAGCCAAGGAATTCTGGATCTTGCATAAGCATCTCCTTCCTTCATTACATTGGTATGGATATCTAATTCATCATAAACATCATAAGGTTCTTTGACCCTAAGATCATAATCAACACCACTTGCACGAAGAACAGATCCAGTTGTTCCAAGTCTAATTGCATCTTGTTTAGATAAAACACCAGTATCTTGAGTTCTCGAAATCAAAATTGGGTTATCATAAAATACAGCAGCATATTCTTTGATACGTTTTTCAAAATAGTTCACTTGACGTAAACAAACATCTTCAAAGTTTGGAGGTAAATCATTTCTAACTCCACCTGGAACAAAATGAGCATGAGTAACTCTTGCACCTGACATTTTTTCCATTAGATCAATCAAGAATTCTCTATCACCTGCAGGCCACATAAACATCGTAGAATGACCTAAGAAAATCCCATAAATTGCAAGCCAGTACATAATGTAGATACATCTGTTTAATTCAGATGCAATAACTCGGATGTATTTTGCACGTTCTGGAACTTCAATTCCTAAAAGTTCTTCAGCTCCTAAAACATAGGGGTACAAAACATTACAAGAATCATGAATTACAGGTCTTTCTAAATGTGGAATATTTGTAATATAGTTTCTATATTCTGCCATTTTTTCTTCACCACGATGAACATAACCAGGATCAGGATCACATGCAACAATATAGTCACCATCAATTTGAACAACAATTCTCATATGACCTGAACCAGGATGTTGAGGTCCAACATTTAGAGTCATTATTCGTTCATCGACTTTTTGGAGTGCTAATCCAGGCATTATTTCAGTAGTCATCATCTTCCTCTTGAATCAAAGTCCTTTCTAAGTGGAGGTAAATCTGCCCAGTCTTCTGGCAATAGTAATCGTCTATTATCAGGATGTCCTTCAAAAAAGACTCCAAACATTTCAAAAATTTCCCTTTCATGAAATTCTACACTGTAAAAAATATTTCTAAGAGTAGGAAGTATAGTTGCATCTTTTCCAGGAATTGGATTATCTTCTCTCTGAGCACGTGTAGCTAAAACAAGAATTTGTCTAGATAGTGAAGAATCAGTATAAGATCCAATATGATAAACAACTTCAATCTCTTTGTCTTTAGGAAAATCTACTCCAGATACAGATTCCACATGATCAAAATTTAGTTCATCACGAATAAATTCAGCAACTTCATGAACGTTCTCACGACCAACATTAATTCTAACTCTATCTTCTTTTACAAATGCAACTTCAATTTTATCACCAAATTTTTCAGTGATTTTATCAGAAAGACCTTTTTCAAATGCAGGTAAATCTACAGGCTTTTCTTCAGGTTTCTTTGCAGGTGTTGGTTTTTCCTTAGATATTACATCTGATGGTTGTGTTTCAGTACTCATTATACAAACTTCCTAGCTTTCATTCGCTTGATTTTTTCTTGTAACAAAATACAACCTTGAATTAAAGTTTCAGGTCTTGGAGGACATCCAGGTACATAGACATCAACTGGAATAACTCCATCAATTCCTGGAAGTACATTGTATGAATCAAAATATAATCCTCCAGTAATTGCACAAGCACCCATAGCAATCACATATTTTGGTTCTGGCATTTGATCATAAACTAATCTAAGACGTGGTGCCATTTTACGTGTAATTGTTCCTTGTACAACAACTAAATCACATTGTCTAAGTGAGCCAAATGCTTCAATGATTCCAAATCTTTCAACATCATATCTTGGACTAGATGCTGCACCAAACTCTACACTACAACATGCTGTTTCAATATGTACAGGCCATAAGGACCAAATTCTTCCCCAATTGATTGCATAACCTAACGGTTTATCAATTGCTTTTTCTAAAATATCGCCTAACTTGCCTACAAAGACATTTGCATTTTCAGGAGTAATCAAATCTTTAAGCAATATTTCTTATCTCCTTGAAAATATTTTGTACATAAATAACTACCAAATTCTTCTTCTCCCTGATTGGTATAATGCAAACGCCATTGCTCCAAACATAATTGCTAAAAATCCCATCATAGGTAAAGTTGCACTCTTTGGAAGTTCTAAAATGGCACTACCCCATGCATATAGAAAAATTGCCATCACATCAAAAACAACAAACATCAGAATATACGGGTAATACTGCATCATGAAATGGGTTCGTCCTTCACCAGATGGTACTTGACCACATTCCATAGGTAAGAATTTCACAGGATTACTACGTTTTCTAGGAGAAATCATTCTAGAAATAATTAATGCGGGAGCCATTGCTGCTACGGCAAAGCCAAACATCAATACAACGGTGCTATAATTGCCCGCTAATTCCCCGACCAATTTAGCTTTTCACCCTGATTTTTGTATAAAAAGCTATGCCTCATCATTTCGATCAAATTTTGAAAAAATGATGTTCTAAAGTACTTTATAGAACATTCAGGAAAAACGTTCATGTCAGCAAATATTGGAGATATTGCACCAAATTTTGAGTTACCAGATACTGAATTAAAGATGCGATCTCTAGAGGAATTCAAAGGAAAGAAAATCGTGTTATCTTTCATAGTTGCTGCAAGTTCACCAGTGTGTGAAGTTGAATTGTGTACATTTAGAGATTCTTGGAAAGAAATTTCAGATTTAGGGGCAACAGTGATAGCGATTAGTAATGATGGACCATTTGCAAACAAAGCTTTTGCAGAAAAACACAACTTCAATTTTCCACTATTAGGAGATTATACAAGTAAAACAATAAAAGATTATGATGTTTTGATGAAAGATTTACTTCACATAAAAGATTACAATACTGCAAAACGTTCAATATTTGTAATTATGGAAGATGGTAAAATTGGTTACAGATGGGTATCAGAAGACCCGCTAAAAGAACCAAACTATGAAGAGATTAAAAATTTCCTTAAGTAGAAAAAATTTCTTTTTTATTCTAAATCTGCAATGACATCGCCTTTTGCGACAGTTGCACCTTCTTTAATTTTGAGATTTTTAACAGTGCCATCTTTGTGTGCTTTTACTGCAACTTGCATCTTCATTGATTCTAAAGTACAAACAACATCACCTTTCTTTACTGAATCATCTTCATCAACTGCAATGGATACAACTTTACCAGGAATTTGACTTTTGAGTGCCAATTGTGTTCCACCCGAACCACTACCACCAGAATTTTTGAAAACAATTTCATCAAAGTGAGTATTCATATTTAGTGTAATTGGAACATTATCAATTACAAGATTCATTTCATTAGTTAGAGTCTCAAGATATTTTGCTTTATGATATTGTTGATCTAAAATGAATTCTATTCCTTTTGCATTCATAGTAAGAATTCTCAATTGATGTTCTTTGTCATTTATTTTAATTACATAATCATTGTTACCCAAGTTTTCAATAATTTTTCCTTCAAATGATTTTTCGAGATCAGATATTTTATAATCCATTTATCATCAATCCAGTTTATTTTTCCAAGTTGCACTGCTTGTATTACTATTTTGAACTCTGTTCTTAAAATATTCAGAATGAATGATAGCAGCAGCCAAAGCAGCTTCGCTCTTGTTTTCTTTTTCTTTCTTAAGATCTTCAGTTAATTTATCAATCATATCATAACGTTTCAAAAAGTCAGTTGATAATTCTCCTTTTTTGTATTCTTCAGAATTTAGAATTGTTTTGTAAAGTGGAATTGATGTTTCAACACCTTGAACGTACATATCATTTAGTGCAGTAAGCATTCTAGTTCTAGATTCTTCAAATGTGGGTCCCCATGTACAGAGTTTTGCCATTAATGAATCATAAAATGGCGATACCGTACATCCAGGATAAAGATATGTATCACATCTAACATTTGGTCCTGCTGGAATTGTCACGTTAGGAACAGGTCCAGTTGAAGGTGCAAAATCCAAAAATGTATCTTCAGCATTAATTCTACATTCAATTGCATAACCATTCATCTTTAGATCTTTTTGTTTGAATGGAAGTGGTTCTCCATTTGCAATATCAATTTGTAATTTAACAAAGTCTAATCCTGAAACCATTTCACTAATAGGATGTTCTACTTGAAGTCTTGCATTAATCTCGATGAAATAAAATTCACCATTATCAGCTCTTAAAAATTCTGCAGTTCCAAGGTTGGTATAATCAACAGCATCTGCCGCTTTAACAACTAATTCACCAATTTCTTCTCTTTTTGCATCATCTACTACAGGAGAAGGAGTTTGTTCAATTAGTTTTTGATTTCGTCTTTGAATAGAACATTCTCTCTCAAAAAGATGGACAGCATTACCATGATGATCTCTACACATTTGATATTCAATATGTCTAGTTTTTTCTAGGAATTTTTCAACAATGATAGCAGATTTTCCAACAGCTGCAATAGATTCAGATGTTACTGTTTCAAAGCCTTCTTGTAATTCTTTATCATTAGTAACTAATCTAATTCCACGACCACCACCACCGTAAACAGATTTCAAAAGTACAGGATAACCAATTTCATTTGCAATTTTTTCTGCTTCATCTGCATTATCTACTAATCCTGGACTTCCAGGAACTGTCGGAACATTTGCTTTCAACATTGCAGCTTTACATTCCATCTTATCTCCACATAGATTCATGGAATCAGCAGATGGCCCAATGAAAGTAATTTTATTTTTTTCACACAATCTTGCAAAGTCATCGTTTTCAGAAAGAAAACCATAACCTGGATGTACAGCATTTGCACCAGAAGATAACATCACTTCAAGAATTTTTTCTTGATTGAGATAGGATTTTGCAGGAGCTGCTTCTCCAATATGATAAGACTCATCAGCTTTCTTTACATGTAAAGAATTGTAATCTTCATCAGAATATACTGCAACAGTTTTTATTCCTAATGCATTACATGTTCTAATTACCCTGAGAGCAATTTCTCCTCTGTTTGCAATAAGTACTTTTTCAATCATTTTAATCACAAATTGATATTTCCATGTTTTCTAGGAAGTTGTTTTTCTCTCTTATTTGCAAGCATTTTGAGGGCTTTAATTAACATAGGTCTTGTTTCTGCAGGATCAATTACATTATCAACAGTTCCATGGGAGGCTGCAACGTAAGGATTTTCAAATTTCTCTGCAAATTCATCTATTAGTTGTTTTTTAAGAGTCTCAGGATCATCAGCACTTTGTAATTCTTTTCGATACATGATTTTTACTGCAGCTTCTCCGCCTAATACTGCACATCTAGCAGTAGGCCAAGCATAATTAATGTCAGTTCTTAAATTTTTACTTCCCATTGCAATGTATGCACCAC
>CALBNQ010000220.1 GCA_937896495.1 uncultured archaeon
CATTAAAAGATTGGAAGAAATTGCTAAAAAAGAAAAAGTAAAGGTAGACAAAAAAGGACTAAAAGCAATTTACGATTATTCAGAAGGGGATTTAAGACATGCAATTAACATTATGCAAGCAACTGCAAGTTTAGGAGAAGTTTCAGAAGATAATGTAAAATCATCAGCAGGTCTTTCAAAGATTAGTGATGTTGACGATGTTTTGAAAATAGCATTATCAGGAAAGATTTCAGAAGCTAGAGAAAAAATGATTGAGTTAATCAAAGTTTATGGAATGTCTGAATCTGATTTCTTAAAATATATCAATTCAGCTGTTTTCAAATCAAAACATGAAAAATTATCAGACATTTTGCAAATTATTGCAAAATATGATTATAGAATTTTAATTGGTTCAAATTCTGAGATCCAATTATCAGCAATGCTTGCGGAACTTGCAAATTTAAAATAATTAAACGCAGAGAGAGGGATTTGAACCCCCGTATGCTTGCGCACACAGGCTCTCAAGGCCCGCGCCCTACCGAGCTAGGCGACCTCTGCAAAAATTATTGAATAATAGTGATTAAAATTTGTTGAGTATTATAAAAAATAAGAAAAAGAAAAGGTTTCCTTAATGGCCTGCGTGAGGTCCGCCACCGCTGGATGGCATTTGTACAAATGTTCCAGCTGCTTTCTCGTGCCATTCCAGATTAGATGCTTCAATTCTAATAGCACCTTCAGGACAAGCTTCTTGACATGCCATACAAATTGTACAATCATGTTCTCTGATTGGTTGTGATTTGTCAGAATAGTCTAATCGCTCATCTTGTTCTGTTAGTCCAGTTCCTTCAAAAGTTTCTCCCTTACAATCTACTGCAGGAATATCTTTTTCAGTTCTGTACCATTGGAATGTTTGGACAGGACATACACTAAAGCATGAACCCTGTGCTGTACAGGAATCCCAATCAACTGCAACAGTTGTTCCATGAATACCTAAAGGAACTTGTTCTTCCCCATGTTCTTCATAGGCTGCTTTAACTTCGTCGTTTGAGAATGCTGCACCTTCAGAATTTCCATCGCCCCAGATGAAATGTTTGTTTTCACCATCTGCGTGGTTTGTCTCACCAGTTGGTTTGACATCATTGAGACAGAAATCTTCTGGTATTACTAAATCTACCATGAAAGCACTATTTTAGAATATTATTTAAAGCTAGATAAAATTAGTTCTGACTAAATCTTCAACAGGTGACCTTGAATGCTAATTTTTATTTAAAATCAATTTTTCTACAAAGATTTTGCAGCATTATCATGTTTTTCCAAATTTGATTGATCGACTATAATTGCTTGTGGAGGACAAACAGAGACACAAGCCATGCACCAAATACAATCATGTTCTCTAATTGGATCAGCTTTATCAGTCATATCTTTACGTTCATCTTTAACAACACTTCCAGTTCCTTCAAAAGTTTGACCAATTACATCTTTTGCAGGAATATCTTTTTCAGTTCTGTACCATTGGAATACTTGAACAGGACATGCTTCAATACATGCACCATCTGCAACACAAGAATCCCAATCAACTGCAACCATAGTTCCACTAATACCTAAAGGAACTTGTTCTTCACCTCTTGCTTCATAGGCTGCTTTAACATCTACATCTGCAAATACTTCAGCTTGTGAACCATCAACATTTTTTTCTTTACCTGGACCCCACATAATATGAAAATTTCCATCAGTATCTGAAATTTTTCCTAGAGGTTTCAAACCTTCAGGGAAATTTTCTGGTATAGGCATGACTTAAAATTGATTTTAGATATTATTTAAAGCTAGAGTGAATAAGATTGATTTCTTTTTTTAGGAATAATTGAAAAAGGATCCCTACGTTCATAACGTTGTACTGTTAATTTTTTGGATATGGATATTATCAAATATGATGTTTACAGAGGTCCAAATTTAGGAGTGTATCTTGCAGTAAATGATTCAATAGGATTAGTTCCAATGGGATTTGCGAAAACCAAAGCAGATAAACTTGAAGAGTATCTAAATATTGAAATTCATTTTACAGCAATTGCAAATACGAGATTAATTGGGGCATTATCTGTAATGAACAATAAAGGAATTCTATTACCAACAACAGCATATCAAAATGAATATGATTTTTTGAAAAAAGAGACCGATTTAGAAGTAGGTGTTCTTGATACAAAATTTAATGCATTAGGAAATGTAATTTGTGTTAATGATAAAGGAGCAATAGTTTCTCCATGGTTATCAAAAGAAGATTGTCAAACAATTTCAGATGTCCTTGGTGTAGAAACGGTTCAAAAAAGAATTGCAGGATTCAATCAAGTTGGATCAGTAATGGTTTCAAATGATTCAGGTGCAGTTATTCATCCAGAAGCAAATGAGGAAGATATGAAGATGTTTGCAAATGTATTAGGCGTAAAAATTGAGCACAGTTCAATAAATAATGGAATTCCGTATGTATCATCAGGGATTTTAGCAAACAATCATTCAATAGTTGTTGGTTCGTTAACTACGGGTCCAGAAATTATGATGTTAACTAGAGCATTTATGAATTAAAAATAGATTTTGGATCTTCGGTTAATTTTTCAAGTGAAATGATTCCTTCTTTTCCATCATTCATATCACGTAACACAACATTTCCACTTTCAAGTTCTTGTGGTCCAACAATAATAGAATATCTAGCTCTACTAGCATTATCCATTTGTTTTTTTAGATTTCGATTTGCCAAATCAATATCTGCAGGAATTTGATTTAATCTAAGTAATGATGTAATCGAGTGAGCAACTTTTTGCATTTCATCATTAATGTAAAGAACTGCAATTCGATTTTGGGATATTTGTGGGATTATTTTTTGTTCTTGCATAGTGAGGATTATTCTTTCTACACCACCTGCAACTCCAGCTGCACCAATATCTTCTCGTTTAAATGCCGTAGTCAAAGTATCATATCTACCTCCACCAGCTAATGCTCCTAATGTTGAATTTTTATCAAATACTTCAAAAACAATTCCGGAATAATAATCCAAACCCCTAACAATTCCAAAATTAATTCTAATATTTGAAACACCTCTATTCTCCAATGATAAAAATAATGATTTTAATTCATCCCATGATTTTAGTTGAGAAGTGTCAAAAGAATTTTCAATTTCTTTGATTGTACCTTTAATTTGTGAAAATTCTAAAATTTTTTCTAGTTTTTCTTTATCATATCTATCTTGAAACTCTTCAATGATGTTCTCCTTTGATTTTTTTTGTATCTTGTCTACTGCACGTAAAATATCTGCCACTAGTTGTGATTCAGTAGAATTAAAAATTTTGTTAATATAAGATTCAACCAAATTTCGATGATTGATATCAATTATAATATTTTTCAATAATAAGGAATCAAATAATCTAGATGTGAATTCAATGATTTCAGATTCTGATTCCAAAGTAGGTTTTCCATAAATTTCAATATCCCATTGATGAAAATATCGATATCTTCCTTTTTGTGGTTCATCATATCTAAACACACCTCCAAAACTAGATAATTTTGCAGGTAATTTCATAGATTTTTGGGACGCAGCGTAACGTGTCAATCCCATAGTAAAATCAAATCTTAATGCTATTTCTCTATCTCCTTTATCTTTGAAATAATAAATTTCATCTCTTATTGCAGGACCAGATTTTGTTTCTAGAGTAGACAAAGATTCAATTGGAGACGGATCCATAAATGAAAACCCATAAAGATTTGAGAGTTGTTTGAAATGATGTCGGATATGTTCGATACTTGAATTTTCTGTACTTTCAAAATCTTTCATTCCACGAGGAAGTTCCATCACAGTTTTCATAGATAATTAGAATTTAGATATTTCTCTAAATACAATAATTAATAAAAATAGATAAAGAATTAATTCATCAAATTTTTATTTATTTAAGATTCAATTTGAGGTTTATTCAGAATAAAGG
>CALBNQ010000221.1 GCA_937896495.1 uncultured archaeon
TGGTGTTTCTTTAGCTGGTTCTTCTGTCTTTGGTGTTTCTTTAGCTGGTTCTTCTGTCTTTGGTGTTTCTTTAGCTGGTTCTTCTACTTTATCTTCAACCTTTTTGGTTTCTTTTTCAGGAGTTACAACATTATCAGTGTCTTCGTTGTAAGGAGATACAAGAATGTAACCTTCATCAGTTTTACTCATTCTAACTCTGATTTTTCTTGGAGGATTTCTAACACCTTTAGACCAAATTTGTAGAGATAGTTCTTCTTCAATTTTTATTTCTTCAACTTTCATATGGTGACGAGCAAATTCTTTAATCATATTGATTGCTCTAACTGCTCTATGTTGAGATTGTGAAAGTTTTACTTTGCCTAAAGGAATTGTATAAACTCGTTCTAATTCTTGAGACAATTATCCTACCTCCACATCAGTTGATCTCCAAGCCCTACGTTTTGGATTTGTTCTAACACCTCTTTTTGTTTTGAGGATAATCCAAGCTGGTACTGCAGAAGTTTGTTTTGTTTTCTTTAACAAACGAATCTTTCGTGGTGAGGACTTGCGTGCAGCCATAAGTTTTCAGGCACGAAGAGCTCTTTTTAAATGAATCTCAGGATTTTATAGGATTTTGAATCTGTTTTATGATTCTAGCAGAGGCACCCCAAACTATTTGGTTTTGATACTCAAATGTGAACATTTCTTGAATTTTGTTATGCGTAGGATCTGGATCTTTTGCCATTGTTTTTAAAAATGCCTCAAGAGGAATGTGTAAAATTTCTTCAACCTCTTCATTTGCCAAAAGAGGTGGAAGTTTATCAAGAATGGTAACAAATGGAAATATCATAAAACCAGAATTCAAAGTGATTACAGAATCCAATTGACCATTAACTTGTTCCCTGGAAATTGCCAATCCTAATTCTTCACGAGTTTCACGTAATGCAGTTTCTAGAAAATCAGAATCATTATCAAATTTACCACCAGGGAATGAAATTTCACCTGCATGTAATTTCAAATGTTTTGGTTTTTTGGTCATCAAAAGAATAGGATCATCACCGTAAATGACAACAAGTACAGATGCCAATCTAAATTTTCCATTAATTGGAATTTCAAAATTTAAGGTGTTTGTAAGTCTTGATTTTAATTCAAATAGATTCATTTTATTTTCCTACTTTTCTACATGTGTTTTGGTATTCAAAGGTTTTAACCAAGGATGTAAGAAATGAGAATATGACAATCAGGTATGAAGCCAATCCTCCAAAAATTTTACCAGATGTAAATACTGAAGAGTCAATTATAAAATTTGTAAATAGAATAAAAAATATTTCAAAAAAATGTGATGCAATACATTTGACTGAAAATGTATTAGGTTTTCAAAGAGTATCGCCAATTCAGATTGGGAAAATCATCAAAAAAGAAATACCAAATTTTCCAATTACAGTTAGTCTAAGAGTCAGAGATAAAACAAAAAAAGAAATCGATGAATTTGTAGAAGAATGTATCAGGGCAGGATTTTCAGGGATTTTGATTCTAATGGGAGACCCATCACAAACAGGGAAAGAAGACTCAGGACTAATTCCAAGTCAAGTAGTACAGGAATTAAGAGAGAAAAAAATAGACTCAAAAATTGAATTATATCTTTCAATATCAAATAAACCAAATTTTTCTAAGATTGGAAAAAAATTACAAGCAAAACCTAAAGGATTCATGACACAAGTAATTCAGAATATCAAACAAGCCCAAAATCTCTCAGAAAATCTTAAAGAATTTTCAATCATTCCAATCATTCTATTCCCTTCAGAAAAAAATGAAAAATCTGCAAAATTTTTACAGTTAGATTTTTCATCATATAATCAAACATTTGAAGAATTTGTGAAAAAAATCCATGAAATTACAGGAGATGTGTTAATTACATCACCTAATGATTTTAATGGATTAAACGAATTTTTAGAAAAATCAAATATCTAAAGAACAAAATATTTTGCATCTGGGTGATGAACAACAATTGCAGCTGTAGATTGTTCAGGAATTATTTGACCAGACTCAGTTAATGTCATTCCAGATTTTTCAGGATGTAAAAGTTTCCAAACCAAATGATGTTGAGATACATCAGGACAGCTAGGAAACCCCCAACTATAACGAAGACCACCACGTTGTAGATTTAATTCAGATTTAATTTTTTGATTAGTCCATTCTGCTAATGCTTCAGCAACTTCAACTGCTAATCCATGTAAATAATAAGCATCAGTGTATTTGTCTTCAGTGTTCCATTGTTCAATGATTTCTGCAACTTTATTTCCAACAGTTACGGATTGAAATGCAACAACATCAGTTTTACCAAAATAATCAGTCAAACACAAATGTTCAGATTTTGTAGAACGTGGGAATTCTAATTCGACATCATCTCCAGAAATATTCTCAATTAGTAATTTTCTACCATTATTATGACATTTGAAAAATCCATAAACAATTTCAGGCTCAAATAACTTCTCTCGAATTATTCTTACTTTCCATTCAGTTAGTAATTGTTCATGTTCTTCTTCAGATTCAGAACCTGCCTTACCTCTTAATCCCCAAGATAATTTGAAAAGGGATTTTTTATCAATCATGGTCCAAACTTCGGTCATATTGATTTGATCTAATTTTAATCGAATCGGCTCTCCAATTAATTTAGGTGTAGGAGGAATAGTAGGTTTGATATTACTTTTTGGAAGAGTGGTAGAATCTATAGGAGTACTAGATTTATCTTTCCAATTTTGTAATTTCTCTTTCCAATCAGCTAAAAGTTTTGGTTTTTCATTTGAAATTAAAGCATCCATGGTTTTAAGACCTTCAAACATGGTATTACAGTAAAATACACCTGGCTCATAAATTCCATCTTCTTTTGCAATTCGATTAATGTAATTACTGTTAATGGCAGCTCCTCCACAAAGAAGAGGGACAGTCATGTTATTTTTTCTTGCATGTTCAACAAAAAATTTCATTTGTTTAGAAGTAGATACAAGTAATGCAGATAATCCAACTGCATCAGGTTTTATCTCATCAATTTTTTCAAGGAATTTTTGTAATGGAACTTGCTTTCCTAAATCATGTACAGTATACCCATTATTTTGAAAAATCGTTTTTACAAGATTTTTACCAATATCATGTACATCACCATACACAGTACCTAAAACAAGTACACCTTTGCTGGTTCCTTCCTCTTTGACTAAATATTTCTCCAATTCTCCAACGGCAGCCTTCATACATTCAGCAGACTTGAGAACAAATGGAAGAATCAATTCGCCTGAACCAAACTTATCCCCTACTTCCTTCATTGCAGGAAGTAAATCTTCATTGAGTGTTTTTATTGCGCTATCATGTGTTATGTTTTTTGATAAATTAAGAGACAAAGTACCTTCAAGATCACAAATATTTTCATTATTTCCTAATTTTTCTGCGATTGCAGAAACAACATCATTTTGAATTCCATCTTTTAACCTATTTACAATTCTAAAATGGGCTCGTTTCCCAGCAGGCCAAGAAGGATCAACATCTACTTTTTTTGCAGTGGCATTATTTTGAGGTCCTGCATTTTCAAAATAGGTAATCAAATCAGAAAGAGCATTAGGATTAACATTAAAAATTAGATCTTCTGCAAGTTTTCTTTCTTTTTCATTAATTTCACCATATGGAATGATTTCTTTTGCATTGACAATTGCCGTGTCAAGACCAGATTTAACAGCGTGATACAAAAATACAGAATTTAAAATTTTCCTGGCATAAGGTGCTAAACCAAAACTAATGTTACTTAAGCCCAAAGTAGTAAAAGAGTTAGGAAATTTTTCTTTAACTAATCGAATTCCTTCAAGAGTATTTTTTCCTGCATCAAGAAATTCATCTTCACCAGTTGCCAAAGTAAATGTGAGAACATCAAAAATGAATTGTTCTATTTTTAATCCATATTTTTTTCCTGTTTCATAAAGTAATTCTGCAGTATCAACTTTTTGCTGAGGTGTTTTTGCCATACCTTCTGGACCAATACACAAAGCAACTGCAGGTAAACCATATTTTGCCATTACAGGAGCTAATTTTTCAAATCTGCTTCCATCACCTTCAAGATTAATTGAATTGATGATAGGTCTTCCAGGAATTTGTGTTACAGATGCTTCAATCACATCAGGATCAGTAGAATCAATTACAAGAGGTGCATCAATTTCTAAACTTAATCGTTTTACCAAATTTAACATGAACTCACGTTCATCTGCACGTTCAGTTGTTGCAACACAAACATCTAAACAATGAGCACCATCCTCAACTTGAATTCTCCCTAAATCAACTAGACCATCATAATCATCATCAATAACTAGTTTCTTTGCTTTACGAGACCCCTGAGTATTGATTCGTTCTCCAATAATCATAGGTGCAGGAATTTGTTTTAGATCAACTGCCTTTAACGCAGAACTTACTCTAGGAACTGTCAATATGTAAAATCACATCTATTTTTGTAAATACTTAACCATTGACAGAATTGGCTTTTTCGTTAATTACTTTTCTCAACGCTTTGATGTGTTCCGGATTTGTCCCACAACAACCACCAATTATTCGAACTTTTTTGTATTCATTAAGAAAATCACCCAATGCATCACCCATCTTTTCAGGTGTCATTTTGTAAACTGCTTGACCACCATCATTTTCAGGCATCCCAGCATTTGGAACTACTAACACATTATGTTCATTTTGTTCATTTAACCATCGGACACTAGGAGTCATTTCAATTGGACCAGTTGAACAATTCAATCCAAATACATCAATCCCCATATCTGAAACAGTCGTATATGCTGCTTGAATATTTGTTCCAAGTAACATTTTTCCATATTGATCCAAAGTGGTATTTGCAATAATTGGAATTTTTTTGCCAGTTTTTTTTATCGCATTATGACATGCCTCAATAACTAATTTCACTTCCAAAATATCTTGACTTGTTTCAATCAATAATGCATCAACACCTCCAAGAATCAAACCTTCAGCTTGTAATTCAAATGCCTCTCGTATTTCATCAAGAGGTTTTTGGCCCAAATCAGGATCATTTGAACTTGGCAAATATCCAGTTGGACCCATAGAACCAATTACAAACTTTGTATCAGAATATTCTTTACAAACTTCAGATGCAAGTGTTGCAATTTTTTTATTAAATTCAATTGTTTGATCACCAAACCCATATTCATCAAGTTTGATTTTATTTGAACCAAAAGAATTTGTTTCAATACAATCAGAACCAGCATCTAAATAATTTCTATGAATCTGTTTTATCCATTCAGGATGAGTTAAGACTAAACCATCATTAAATCCATCTTGATTGTTTGGAAAGTCTTCAGGTTTTGGATCATGTCTTTGAATTTCAGTTCCCATTGCACCATCAAACAATAATACTCGATTTTTCATTGCATCAAGAAATAATTCTTTTTCTGTCAATATAGTTAGAAAATATTGTAGAAGAGTTTAACTCTTTTCAGAAAAATTATAGTGGAATATGATTAAGACGTATGTTGAAATTAGGTAAAAAATAATTTTTTGTACATTTATGCAGAAATTACAAGTAAACAATCTAGTTCGTAGTGCAACATTTTTTCAACATGCAGGGATTTCAATCGTATTTGTATTCATGCCAATTATTGCTAAAGGAGTTACAGAGTCCATATTTGAAATTGGTCTAATTATTGCATCATTTAGTTTTGCTCAGATTTTATCTGAAATTTACTTTGGAAGACATTCAGATAAAAAAGGAACTAGGCTCAAATTCATTCGAATTGGGTTTATTGGATGTGCAGTTGCATTTGGAATGCATTATTTTGCAGATGATATCACATTATTATTTCTTGTAAGAATTGCAGCAGGAATTGCAAGTGGAATTATGATTCCAGCAATGATTGCATATGCATATGAAGCAAATTCAGATAAAAAAAGAGCAGCTACAGTAATATCTTTTCATGCATTAGGATGGCTTGCAGGAATTGGTGCTGCAGGTTTTGCAAATGATTTACAATTAATTTTCTTGATAAGTGCAGCTGTATTTATCATAGGATTGTTATTTACAATAAAACTTCCAAATCCAGTACAAGGAAAAGAGCTAAAACCAGGAACTACAAAAACAGTTATTTTAAAAAATAAATTTTTGTTTTTATCATTATTACTAAGACATATTGGAGCTGCTGCAGTTTGGACTATTCTTCCAATAATGATTATGGAAAAATTGGGTGGAGAGTTATATCACATATCAATAGTGTATGTGGCAAATACGTTGACTGCATTTATCTTGATGAATGTAATGGCAAGTAAAATTCATCTTTCTAATGTGACTAAATTCAAAATAGGTATTGGGGCTACAACATTTGTTTTTGTTGGGTTATCAGTTGTAACTGAATGGTGGATGGCAATGCCATTTATGTCACTTGTTGGTGCAACATGGGCATTTTTGTTTATTGGAGGAAACTTTCATCTAATGGAGAATAATCCTCGTTCTACATCAACTGGGATATTTAGTTCTACATTATCAATAGCCACAGTGATAGGTCCGATAACTGCAGGAACTATTGCGTTTTTGTTTGATTATGTTGGAGTGATGTATTTTGCAATTGCAATAATTGTTTGTGCATTTGTAGTATCACTAAAAATCAAAAAATAATTTTTTTAAAATATTATCTTAAACCCCAACGAGACATTACTTTGTTTTCCAATTTTTGGAAAACTACACCATCAACTGCAAGACCAATTCCCATGATAATTAGCATCATGGCAATAACTTGAGATACGTCATTTAAAGAACGTCCAGCATTAAGCAAAAAGCCTAATCCTAAAAAGGAGAAGAGAATTTCAGCACCAATTACACCTCTCCAGGCAAATGCCCAGCCTTGTTTAAAACCTGAAATCATGTATGGGAATGCTGCAGGAATTAAAACTGCTGTGATTAATTGAGTTCCTTTTGCACCCATATTTCTTGCAGCCTCAATGAAATGGGGATCAATGTTTTTCACACCAGTATAGGTGTTAATAGTAACTGCAAAAATTGCACCAATTGCAGTAACAAAAATAATCCCGCCATCAGTTAATCCAAACCAAAGAATTGCAAGTGGAACCCATGCAATAGAAGGAATTGATTGTAATCCCAAAACCAATGAACCCACTGTTTGATTAATCATTTCAATTCTTGCCATAAAAATTCCTAAGACAACTCCACCAGCAATAGCTATAGCCAATCCGATAGATAATCTCCACAAACTAGTTGCAATACCATAAAATAGACTTCCATCTGCTGCACCATACACTAAATCTTCAGCAACTTCAAATGGTGAAGGGAAAATATTTTCAGGCCACATTCCAGACATTGCAGTGATTTGCCAAATTACAACAATTCCAATGTAAAATGCAATTCTAAAGGGAGTAAAATTTTTTACCATTACAATCACTCTTTACTTTTCTTTACCTCAGGTCGAAGTTCATTTAGAAGATCTTTTTGAAATTTTAACAAGGATTCATCTTCTGTAACTCTAGGTCGTGGAAAATTATTATCAACTTCTTTTTTAATCAATGATGGTCTATTACTAAACACTGCAACTTTTGTACCTAACACTGCAGCTTCTGCAACATTGTGAGTTACAAACAAAATTGTTTTCTTTGTTTTTTCCCAAATTAATTGCATCTCCACTAATAACAAATCACGAGTTTGTGCATCAAGGGCTGCAAATGGTTCATCCATCAATAATACATCAGGATCCATTACAAGAGCTCTTGCTATAGCTACACGTTGCTTCATCCCAGTTGAAAGCTGATATGTGTATGAATCTGCAAACTTTGTCAATTGCATCATATCCAAATATCTATGAGATATCTTTGCACGTTCTTCTTTTGGTATACCTGCCATCTTTAATCCAAATTCTACATTGTCTTGAACTTTGAGCCATGGGAATAATGCACCCTCCTGAAATACCATAATTCTTTCAGGGCCAGTTTCATGAACAGGACGACCATCAAACAAAATTTGACCATCATCAGGTTGCTCCAAGCCTGCAACTATGCGTAAAAAGGTAGATTTTCCACATCCTGAAGGACCAATTAAACAAACAAAGTCACCTGCCTCAACTTTGAGGTTTACCCCACCTAATGCTTTGAGTTTATGAGAGTCATGATTGAAATATTTTACAATATTTTTAGCTTCAAGTTTAGTCATTAAGTTACAGCATCCTCCAATGAATTTGTATCAAAGTAGTAAAAAATACCAGACAAATCATATCCATTTCTTCCAAGGTATCCAAGAGTATCTGCTTTTTCAGCAAATGAAAAAATAGAATCAGATTTAGGATCATCAGTTATTTTAAGATTAGATAATGCAATATCAACTACATCATCAGAAAGAGATTGTCCTAAATGAGAATCAAGAAAATTATTAAAAACAATTCTAGTGTCTTTTGGATTATCATTGATCCAAATCATTGTTTCATGATGTGCTGATAAAAAATTTTGAATTACTTTTTTGTTTTTTTCAATATAATTAACATTCCCAATCAAAAGAACAGAAGCAAATTCATTTTCAGGCCATAATTCTTCTTCATAAAATAATCGTTTACCATCAAGTTCACTTTCCAAAATTGTTGCCCAAGGTTCTGCAACCCATGCACCATCAATATCACCTTTTACAAATAACGTGTAGATATCAGGATTTGAAATATTGTAAACAATTACACTGCCACCTTTTTCAGCAGGTCTTAAATTATTTTCAGATAAATAATTACGCAAAGAAACATCTTGTGTATTTCCAATTTGAGGGGCAGCTATTTTTTTTCCTGAAAAATCAGAAGCAGAATTTATTTCAGAATCTGGATGAACAATGAAACTTGCACCACCACTTGCTGCACCAGCCAAAATTTTTACATTGTTATTTTGGGAATTTAAAAATCCATTAATTGCAGGGCCAGGTCCCACATATGCAATATCAATAGAATTAGCAAACAAAGATTCTATTGCCTGTGGCCCACTATCAAAAACTCTCGTCTCAATTTTAATTTGATCTCCAAGACTGTTTTGAAAAAATCCATTTTCCATACCTACAATCGGAATAGCGTGTCCAATATTTGGAAAATATGCAATACGAAGTTTAGGATCAGAGGTAGTTTCACTAGAATTAAGAAAAATTCCCAATACAGAAAAAACTACAATTCCTGCAATTCCTACAAAAATTACTGAACGAATTTTCATAAAACAGCGTTATATTTGACGGTTAAATAATCATCGAATTTTAGCTCAAGCTAGTAAGAAGTTTTTTTAAAAAAAGAAAATAATCTCAACATAACATAAGAGATAAATTCCAAAATACAAAGAAAAAATCGTTTTATGACTCAAAAAGGCATTCTTGCATTTTCAGGTGGATTAGATACATCAGTAGTTGTAAAGTATCTACAAGATGAACATGATATGGATGTCATAACAGTAACTGTAGATGTTGGTCAAGGAGATAATGCAAAAAAAATTGCTGCAAAAGCGAAGTCATTGGGAGTAAAAAAGCATTACAACATTGATGCAAGAAAAGAGTTTGTCAAAGATTACATTTTTCCATCGATTAAAGCCAATGCACTTTATCAAAAAAAATATTGTTTAGCAACTGCTCTTGCCAGACCACTAATTGCAGAAAAAGTATTAGAAATTGCAAAAAAAGAAAAAGTGACAGCATTAGCACACGGATGTTCAGGAAAAGGAAATGATCAAGTACGTTTTGATATTACATTAAGGGCAGGTTCAGATTTACCAATAATTGCACCAATTCGAGATAAGAATTTAGACAGAGTTACTGAATTAAAATTTGCAGATAAACATGGAATTGAAATTGATTCTGTTGCAAAAAAATTTAGTATTGATCAAAATTTGTGGGGACGTGCAATTGAAGGAGGAGTATTGGAAGATCCATACAACGAACCACCAGAAGATGCATTCATTTGGATTAAAACAAACGATTTACCAGATAAGCCAACATATTTAGAAATAGAATTTCAAAAAGGAATTCCAATTAAAGTGGACGGAAAAATTATGGATCCTCAAAAACTAATTGAATACATTAACAAAAAAGCAGGAAATGCAGGTGTTGGAATAGTTGATCATATTGAAGACAGAGTTGTTGGAATCAAATCTCGCGAAGTGTATGAGACACCAGCTGCAACATGTCTAATTGAAGCACATTCAGATTTAGAAAAAATGGTTCACACAAAACATGAAAATAAATTCAAATCAATCATAGATGATGAATGGGCATATTTGGTATATTCAGGACTTTGGCAAGATCCATTAAAAACGGATTTGGACGGGTTTATCGAAGCATCACAAAAACAAGTAACAGGAACTGTAAAACTCAAAATGTACAAAGGGAATCTAAGAGTAGTCGGAAGAAAATCAAAGAACTCCCTATACAGTCATGAGATTGCCACTTATGGAACAGAATCCACATTTGATCAAAGATTAGCCAGAGGTTTCGTAGAATTATGGGGAATGCAGTCAACAGAAGCTAATAAATTACAAAAGAAGAGGTTTTCAAAAACATGAACTGTCCAGAATGTGATGCAACTCTAAACATCCCAGACGATGCCTCTGTTGGAGAAATAGTCTCCTGTCCTGATTGTGGAGCAGATTTTGAAATATCAAAAAAAGATGGATCAAATATCGAGCTTAAACAAGCAGAAAGTGTAGGCGAAGACTGGGGAGAGTAATGTCAAAAGTCTGTATTGTGTTTGACCGTCTAAGAACGGAAGAAAAAATGCTTCAAAAAGAAGCAGTAAATCTAGGACACGATGCATTGATGTTAGATGCAAAAATTACTCAGGTTAACACAGATAGTAAAAAGGAAGATTTTGATCTAGGAGATGTTGTCTTAGAGAGATGTGTGAGTTATTTTAGAGGTCTTCATTTTACTTCTAGTTTAGAATTTTTAGATATTCCTGTTTTGAATAAATTTGAAGTTGCAAATATTTGCGGAAATAAAATGTTCATGACTTTATTATTAAAAAAGAACAATATTCCAACTCCAAAAACATATTTTTCATTTTCAAGTGAAAGTGCAGCAGATAATTTGGAAAAAACTGGATTTCCCTTAGTAATAAAACCAGTAATTGGTAGTTGGGGAAGAGGAGTTATGCCAATTAAAGATAAAGATACCATGGAGGCAGTTTTTGAGATAAGAGACATTACAGATAGTCCACATGATAGAATTTACTACTTGCAAGAATTAATCAATAGACCACCAAGAGATATCAGAGTAATTACAGTTGGAGATGAGCCAATTGCTGCAATGTATAGAAAATCATCAGGAGGTTTTAAAACAAATATTGCACTAGGTGCAGATCCAGAAATTTGTGAGATCACAAAAGAGATGGAAGATTTAGCAGTCAAAGCTTCTAAAGCCATGGGTGGAGGCATTTTAGGAATCGACATCATGGAAGATGAAAAACGTGGACTAGTAGTACATGAAGTGAATAATACAGTAGAATTCAAAGGCTTGGCAAGAGTTGCAAAGCGAAATATTCCAAAAGAAATGATTGAATTTGCCCTAAACTACGTTAGGAAATAAATTATACTTCCTTAGGAGGAGGTTTATCATGAAAGTAGGTGTTGTAGGTGCATCAGGTTATGTAGGAGGAGAGACACTTCGTCTTCTTGTTAATCATCCAGATGTTGAAATTGCAATGGTTACATCAAGACAACATGTAGGAGAATATCTTCACAGAGTACAACCTAGTTTGAAAGGTTTTACCGATCTAACATTTTCTGAAATGGATTATGATAAATTAACTGACAAATGTGATTTGGTTTTTACAGCAGTACCACATGGAACTGCAACTGAAATTGTAAAAGCATTGTATGATAGGGGAATCAAAATTATTGATTTGAGTGCGGATTATAGATTACACAATCAAGAAGCATATGACAAATGGTATGGATGGGAGCATCCTCATCCAGATTATTTGAAAAAATCAGTTTTTGGTGTACCAGAGTTACATAGAGAAGAGATTAAAAAATCACAACTAGTTTCGTGTCCAGGATGTATGGCAGTAACATCAATGTTAGCATTAGCCCCATTGATTCGAAATGATTTGATTGACACAGAGCATATTGTTGTAGATTCAAAAATTGGTTCATCAGGTGCAGGTTCAGGTTCTGGAACAGCACATGCAATGAGAGCAGGTGTAATTAGACCATACAAACCTGCAAAGCACAGACACACAGGTGAGATTGAACAAGAGCTTAGTGAAATTGCTGGAAAGAAAATTAATGTTTCAATGAGTCCACATGCAGTAGATGTTGTTCGTGGAATTTTATGTACCAATCACACATTCATGAAAAAAGATGTTGATGAAAAAGAATTATGGAAATTATACAGACAAACTTATGGTGATGAAAAATTTGTGAGATTAATTAGAGATAAAAAAGGATTATACAAATTCCCTGATCCAAAATTCTTGGTTGGTTCAAACTTTTGTGATATCGGATTTGATTTAGATGAAGATAACAACAGATTGATTGCATTATCTGCATCAGATAACTTGATGAAAGGTGCAGCAGGTTCAGCCATTCAAAACATGAATGTAATGTGTGGTTTTGATGAAATGAACGGACTAAGATACACTCCATTAACTCCGGTTTAGAAATGATCACAATCAAAATTGGTGGAAGTGTAGTAGATGATTTACATCCATCAACAATTTTAGATATTAAAAAAATAGCAGAATCAGAAGGTGTTATTCTAGTACATGGTGGCGGAAAAGAAGTTACCAAAGTTTGTAAACAATTAGGGAAAGAACCAAAGTTTGTAACATCACCAAGTGGAATTAAAAGTAGATACACCGACAAAGAAACTGCAGAAATTTTTACAATGGTAATGTCAGGTAGAATTAACAAAACAATTGTTCAAATGCTTCAAAAAAATGGAATAAATGCAATTGGACTTTCAGGAGTTGATGCCAAAGTAATAGAGGCAGATAGAAAGAAAAAACTACTCATAGTTAATGAAAAAGGAAGAAAACAAGCAATTGATGGTGGATATACGGGAAAAATCAAAGCAATAAACTCAGAATTTATCAATTCCCTCCTAGAAAGAGGATTAACACCAGTTATCTCACCTATTGCAATCAGTGAAGAATCAGAATTTCTTAATGTTGATGGAGATAGAGCAGCAGCATATGTTGCAGGAAAAGTTGGATGTGATAAAGTATTATTCATAACAAATGTTGATGGACTTTTAATGGATGACAAAGTGGTTTCAAAACTCACACTTGCTGAAGCAAAAGAGATTAGACCAAAAATAGGTCCAGGTATGGAGAAGAAAATTTTAGCATCAACTGAAGCATTAGATATGGGAGTCAAAAAAGCATTAATTGCAAATGGTCAAAAAGAAAATCCGATTTCTTGTGCTATTGCACATGACAATTGTACGGTGATTGAACATGAGTGAAGATCAATTTATGGGAAACCTCTATCAGAGATTTCCAGTTACAGTTGAAAAAGGAGTAGGAGCTCATGTATGGGATGTTGATGGAAAAGAATACATCGATTGTATGGGAGGATACGGTGTTGCATTAGTTGGTCATCAAAATAAAAGAGTTAATGATGCAATAAAAAATCAAATTGACAAAATCATTACAGTGCATAGTTCTCTTTACAATAAAACAAGAGAAGAGTTTTTAAAAACACTAATTGGTTTAGCTCCCAAAGAACTAACACAAGTTCATCTAAACAATAGTGGAGCAGAGGCAATAGAAGCTGCAATGAAATTTGCAAGAAAGTTCACAGGCAAAAAAGGAATGGTTGCCATGAAAGGATCATACCATGGAAAATCATTTGGATCTTTATCACTGACATTTAATCCAAAATACAGAAAAGCATTTGCACCACTAGTGGAAAAAGTTTCTTTTGCATCATATGGAGATATGGAATCACTGCGTTCAGTAATTGATGAAGATACAGCATTTATCATTTTAGAACCAATTCAGGGTGAAAGTGGAATTATTGTTGCACCAAATGGATTTTTGCAAGAAGTTAGAAAGTTGTGTGATGAAAAAGGAATTCTGTTAATCTTTGACGAAATTCAAGCAGGTTTAGGTAGAACAGGACGATTATGGGCATGTGACCATTGGAATACTGCACCAGATATTTTATGTCTTGCAAAAGGAATTGCAGGGGGAGTTCCAATGGGTGCAACACTTGTTCGTCCAGATATTTTAGCATCGATTAGTAAAGGAGAGCATTCATCCACATTTGGAGGAAATCCAATTTCCTGTGCAGCAGGTACTGCAGCACTCAAAGCGTTAACAGAAGATGGATTAATTGAAAATTCAGAAAAAATGGGAAAAATGTTCAAAGAAGGATTAGAAAAATTAAAAGAAAAACATTCCATGATTAGAGAAATTCGTGGAAAAGGACTCATGATTGGTGTTGAGATGAAATTTGAAGTAAGAGATATTTTAATGGGATTAATCAAAGAAGGAGTTTTGATGTTATATTCTGGAAGAAACATCCTAAGAATACTTCCTCCATTAGTAATATCTGAAGAAGATGTAACAAAAGTTTTACATGCTCTAGATATCATACTAACAAAAGAGGAAGAAAAAAGAAATGCAAAATGACAAAACAGATCAAAGGATTATAGAATATCTAAAAGAGAATTCAAGAGAATCGTTTGTAGATATTGGAAAAAAATTAAAACTTTCAGAATCAGCAATTAGGCGACGAGTAAAAAATTTAGTAGGAGGGGGAGTAATCAAAAAATTTACTTTAGAGATGGGTGAGGAGAACAGTACAAGTGCAATAGTTTTAGTTTCAGTTGATTCAGCAACAGATACATCAAAAGTATCGCTTAAGCTTGCAAAATTAAATGGTGTAAAAACAGTTTATGAAATTACAGGACAGTATGACATCACTACAATAATCAGTGCACCAAATATTGCAGACATTAACAACAGTATTGATGCATTAAGAAAAATTACAGGAGTTGTAGATACAAACACTGTAATAATTTTAAGAAAAATAATCTAAAAGCGACATTCGGTCAATAATTAAAATTCAAAACTAGTTTAGGATCAGATTTTTTCATTTGTAACGATGTTAGTACGAATATGTTTATATCATCTATTTAGGTTAACGATTTCAGTAATGAAGGATCCGAATCACTATGCAAATTTGTATAACGCATACGACAAAAACCCAAAAAAAATTAGAGTGTTAGACAGTACACTTAGAGAAGGTGAGCAACATCCAGGAGTTTCATTTACAAACAAACAAAGAATTCAGATTGCATGGATGTTAGATTATTTTGGTGTTGATCAAATTGAGATTTCACCAGTAGTGTCAAATGATCACAAAGAAGCAACAAAGACAATAATCAAACAAGGATTAAATGCAGATATTGTATCTCATGGACGTGCACTCAAACAAGACATTGACATTTCATTAGATTGTGATGCAAAATGGTGTGCAGCATATTTAGGAATTTCAGATATTCATCTTAAGGATAAACTACGGATTTCAAGAGAAGATGCACTAGAGAGAGCTGTTGAAACTGTAGAATATGCAAAATCACATGGACTTAAAATTAGATTTACAGTTGAAGACGGAAGTAGAGCAGAGCCAGAATTTTTACTCAAAGTTTGTAAAGCAATTGAAGATGCAGGTGTAGATAGAATTAGTCTTCCAGATACAGTTGGCATAATGCGTCCAATTGGAATGTATAATTTTGTTAAAAAAGTTAGCAGTATTATTGATGTACCATTAGATGCACATGTTCATAATGATATTGGATTTGCAGTAGCAAATGCATTTTCAGCATGTGATGCAGGAGTAGATCAAATTCATACAACAATTGATGGGATTGGCGAAAGAACTGGAATTCCGTCTCTTGCAGAAGTTGCAGTTGCATTAACATACTTGTACAAATCACCAAATGATTTTAGATTAGACATGTTACAAGATCTTTCTAGATTAATTGAAGAATATACAATAATCAAACCATATGATTCAAAACCAATTGTGGGGTCATCAGCATACAAACACAAAGCAGGAACACACCTTGCAGCAATTCTTAAGAATCCTGCAGCGTACGAGCCTATTCCTCCAAGAGCAGTAGGAAATAGACGAAAGATAGTGTTTGGAGAATTAGCAGGAAAAACAGGTGCAGGATACCTAATGTCACTATTAGGCCTTGAAAAGAACGAAGAAAGTGCAAAAGCTGTGGCTGCAGGACTAAAAAATCTAAGAATGGGAGATCTCATAGAAATTCCACTAGAAGACAGGCTAGAAAAAAAGATAATTAATGATAAATAAAGAGGAGAATTAGGAAACAGATATGGCAAAATGTGATGAATGTGATGCAACTATTTCAATACCAAGTGATGCACTTGAAGGTGAAATTGTGACATGTCCAGAATGTGGTGCAAGTTTTGAATTAGCAAAAGGTTCAGACGGTTTCGATCTAAAGCCTGCCCAAACGGTTGGCGAGGATTGGGGACAGTGAATCCTGACGTTACAATTCTTTACGATACCATACGTTGGGAAGAAAAGGCACTGCTAGAGGCAGGTAAAAAAAATGATATCAACATACAGATGGTTGATTGTAAAAAATTAGCATTAAATTTAGAAAAAAAACCTGAAGAATACGGAGTTGTAATTCAGAGGTGTGTAAGTTATTACAGAAATTTACATTCAACTGCAGCTCTTGAAGGGTTAGGAGTCAAAGTAATCAATTGTTTGAATACAGGAGTGTTTGCAGGAAATAAATTATTCACACATATGTTATTAAAAAAATTCAATGTACCAACTCCAGATGCAACTGTTGCTTTTTCAAAAGATGCAGCTTTAGAAGCATTACAAACAGAAGGGTTTCCCAAAGTAATCAAACCAACAGTGGGTAGTTGGGGCAGATTAATTTCAAAATTAAATGATAAAGATGCAGCAGAAGGAATAATTGAAAGTAGAGAAAGTATGTATCCAATTTATCAAATTCATTATCTTGAAGAATTTGTAAAAAGACCACCAAGAGACATTAGAGCAATCATGGTGGGTGATAAAATTGTTGCAGCAATTTACAGAATTTCTAAACATTGGAAAACGAACATGGCACTTGGAGGAACAGCTGAGCCATGTAAAGTTACTTCAGAGATGGAAGAAATGTGTATCAAAGCAAAAAATGCAGTTCAAGGAGATATTGTAGGAGTAGATTTGATGGAAAGTGATGAGAAAGGGTTGGTAGTACATGAGGTTAACAATACAACAGAATACAAGAATACTGTTAGAGTGTGTGATGTAGATATTCCATCACTCATGTTAGATTATGCATTAAAGGTAGACAAGTAAGAATTGGACACACATTTTACAGTAACTCCAAAATTTGCAACTAAAATGTTGGAAAAAGCACTAAAGTTGTACACACCCTCACTAAGCGAAAAACCAATGGCTGAATTTTTAGCTGATAAATGTGATGATTTAGGATTTGAAGATATCCAAATTGATGAAGTAGGTAATGTTATTGCAAAGAAAGGTTCAGGATCACCAACAATTATGCTATGTGGACACATGGATGTAGTTCCTGGAAAAGTCAAAGTGAGAAGAGAAGGAGATTCGCTTTATGGAAGAGGCGCATCAGATGCAAAAGCACCACTAATGGCAATGCTATTTGCTGCAGCATCAATTCAAAATAATAAGGGAACAATAATTTTTGTTGGAGCAGTAGATGAAGAAGGAAATGCCATAGGAATTAAAAATATTGTAAAAAATAAGTGGGATGTAGATTATGCAGTTTTTGGCGAACCAAGTGGAATAAAACAAGTTACAATTGCATACAAGGGAAGATTAGCAATTAATCTAAAAATTAGTGTAGAAGATAGTTCACATGCAAGTGCACCATGGCTTTCAAAAAATGCAATTCAAGAATCATCTATTTTTGCAAATGAACTTAAAGAAAAATTAGAAGAAGGTCAAGAGGGCAGAACAAAAGGAATGCTTCTAACTGTAACAATGACTGAAGTTAAAGGTGGAACAAGTCATAATGTAACACCAAAAGAATGTGAAACAACTTTTGATATTAGAATTCCAGTAGACATGAATTGTAAATCAATTGAGCAAAAAATTGCAGTGTTAGTTAAGGAAATTGCTGAAAAGCGAAAAGTGGAGGCATTTTATTCAATACTTGATGAAACAGAACCATTTGAGGCAGCTCATAATTCACCTCTAGTTAGAGCATTTACTTTGGGAGTTATGGAGGCTGAAAAATCAAGACCTATGTTAATTAGAAAAACAGGTACAGGGGACATGAATGTTTTAGGAAATCAATGGAGTATCCCTGTAGTTACTTACGGTCCAGGAGATCCACACGAAGCCCATACAATTGATGAAAAAGTTTCAATTGATGAATACCTAAGAGGTATAGAAATTCTCAAAAAAACATTACAGCATTTAAAAAGACTTCATGACAAAAAAATGCAATAATGCTGTGGTTTGTAGGTTTAGGTATTTCAGGATTCAAGTCAATTCCAAATGAAGCATTAGAAGTATTATCAAAAGCAGACATAGTGTATCTTGAACAATTTACCAGTCCAATTGGAAAATCAGATTTAACTAAAATTAAAAATGCTACTAATGGAGAATTCAAACCAGCTAAAAGATGGCTAGTAGAAGATGGGAAAGAAATTCTAGGAAATTCAAAGAAAAAGAAAGTGGTTTTGTTATCATATGGGGATCCATACATTGCTACAACCCACATCGAATTAAGGGCAAGAGCAATGGAAGAAAAAATTAAAACATATTCAATCCATGCAGCATCATCACTTACTTCAATGATAGGAGAGTGTGGATTACATTTCTACAAAGTTGGAAGAATTGCAACAATAATGAGTGAAATGAAATCACTTACAACCCCATACTATGTGATTTACAAAAATATCATAGAAGGAAATCACACAGTACTTCTTTTAGAATACAATCAAGACAAAGATTTTTTCTTAGATCCTAATGATGCATTAAAGGGATTAATTGAGACAGAAAAAGGTCAAAAAAGAAATGTCATAAGTACATCAACATTTGTAATTGTTGCATCAAGAATTGGGTTTAAAGATCAATCAATTATTTCAGGTAAAATATCTAGTTTGAAAAAAGAAGATTTCGGATTACCACCACATACAGTAATTATTCCAGGCAGAATGCATTTTACAGAATCTGATGCATTGAAAATGTTTGGTCAATGTATCGATAAACCATTTGATAATTCTGAAAAAACAAAAAAGATTTCAAAACAGATGATGGAAAAATACGTTCCAATGGTCAGAGATGCATTAGAAGAGGTAACACCACTATACAAAGATCAAAAAGAGTACCAAGTGATTTTAGAAAATGCTGAATTATACGTTCAGGATGCAGAAAAATTTCTTGAAGATGGACAAGATGAAGTTGCAATACTGAGTATTGGGTATGCAGATGGTTTAGTTGATGCATTAAGATTGGCAAAAGGCCTTGATCCAAAAATGTAAAATTTAACGATGAATTAAAGAGAGGGAATCAAAATAAGAAAAATATTGGAATTCATTGAAAAAATTATTCTTTCAAGTATTTTTATTTGTCAAATTGAAAAGAAATCAGTAATAGAATTAATCAAAGAAAAAAGTACTCTTTCAGAAGAGGATATCAATTCAGAAATCGATGAGATGATCAAAAATCAATTAATCAATGAAGATAGATGCACACTAAGTGAGAAAGGAAGAAAGTCACTACATGTGGTATTAGCAGGAGGGGTATTTGACATCATTCACCCAGGTCACATATCTACATTAAATGCAGCAAAAGCATTGGGCGATATTTTAGTCGTAGTTGTAGCCACAGACAATACAGCAGTAAAAATGAAAAAGAAAAATCCATTACATTCTCAAGAACAAAGAAAAGAACTAGTAAAATCACTTGTAATGGTAGATATTTGTTTAATTGGGCAAGAAAATGATATTTTCAAAACTGTAAATCATGTAAAACCACAGACCATAGTATTAGGATATGATCAAGTTCATCAAGAGAAATTCATAACTGAAGGATGTAAAAGGATCAATCTTGATGCCACAGTTGCAAGATTAGAGTCTCCGATTCCCAAAAGTTCAAGTTCAAACATTAAAGAGGAATATGGGGATTCAATTCATGGAATTTAGAAATTAACAGGTATTGTAAGTGACACTTTTGAGCCTTCTTTTAATTTAGCACTTTTTCTCAAAGAAGATTTTGAAATTAATTCAACTACAGAATTGTCATGGTGTGTACGTTCAAGTAAAATCAAATTACAGTTTGTAGAATTATTTAGTTTTGCTGGAAAACATTTAACCCAGCCATAGGTTCGCTTACCATCAGAAAAACTCTTTATTTTAATTCCATTCAAAGTTGCAAATTGTTTTATTGCTTCTTGATGAATTTTCTGATCTACTCTTAAGTTAAGAGTTCCAGGAAATGGAACATATCCAATTTTAGATTTGAATTGTTTTGTATATCCCTTTAATCCCATATAGTATGCACCCTCACCCATTCCAGAAACCAAAGTTCCCTTTATCTGAACATGTGATGGAAAAGAATTCAAACTTTTTTGTAAAATCGTGGAAAGTTTAATCATTTCAGAAAAACCTTTCTCAGTAATTTTGATAGAAATTTTTCTACCATTAATTATTCGTTCAATGAATTGATTTTGTTCTAATTCAAGAAGATGTTTAGATGCAGATTGTTGGGATTTTTTTATATTTTTTCCAAGAGAAGTGGTAGTGATTGTAATGTAATTGTGTTTTGCGCCTTTAGATAATAAATAAGAAAGAGTTAGGATGTGCTGAATTTTTAGTTCAGTCATCAAAAATCTTAAGATACGCCTAGGTCACCGAATGTTTTCAATGTAAGACCACTATCACCAGAAACTTTGGCAACACGATGTCCAATGACACATTCTATGCCTGCATTTTTGGCACCTTCTAATAATCTCTGAGTGATGATTCCATCTAAAATCAGATATTTTATTCCAGATTGTGATGACAATTTACTAACAATTTCACTGATTGGAACTCTAAAAATTTCACTTTTGGCATCATCTAATGCAACTGCTTCAAGAGTTTCATTGAGATTTGAAAATACAGTTGAAGCTAATTCTGCTAGTGGTTTATCATCTTCACTTTTCAATTCAGGGGCTGGTTTTCCATTTTTAATTTCATCAGCAATTGGACTTAGAATTTCATCAATTCTTTGAGGAGTTAATTCTTCAACTTCAACACCAGTATCTGCTTGTAGTTCGTAATCGAGTACAACAACGGATTTTAATTCTTTAAGAATGAATCCACCGGCTCTATCACCATCTAAGAATGCAACAACTGTTTCTTTTTCGCCACATAGTTTTTTGATAGATTCATCAATTTTTGCACCTTCGATTGCTAACACATTATCATAACCTGCTCTTAGAAGATTGATAACATCAGCTCTACCTTCAACTAGAATAATCCATTTTGAATCAAACACACCAGGACTACAAGTTAATTTTGATGGTCCATATGTGGATAATTTTTTGGATTCACCTTGATGAACATCATTTAACATGCTCTCTCCTTCACTGACAGTTTTTGTTGCCCATTTTTGTTTAATTTCTTTTGCACGTTTTACAATATCATCTTTCTTTGAAGCTCGTACATCATCAATTGCTTCTAATTTGAATGAGCAATCAAATGGTCCTACTTTGTCAATGCTTTCAATACCTGCTGCAATTAATGCACATGTATCAATATCAGTACTCATTGGAATCAATGCATCACCAGATGTGGTGTTTGAAGTAGATTTTGCATTAACTTCAATACGTCCTACTTTAGAAACTCGTTGTAGTTCATTCAGATTCATCTCAGGGCCTAACAATCCTTCTGTTTGGCCAAAAATAGCACCAATAATATCTGCTCTTTCAACAAGTCCATCAACCTCATAGGCAAGTTTAACGTGATACTTGACAATTCCTGACTGAGGCATAATTTAGTTATCTCCTTTTATATTCATAAATTTGCACTCGTCTATAGACATATGAGGGTATCGCCAAAAATATGAAAAAATGAGATTATTAAAAATACAAACAAATGAAAAATTAAAAATTATACAGTTGATTATTCTGTGTTAAAAGAGTGACCACATGAACAAGATTTGGTTACATTTGGATTATTAATTTTAAATCCAGAACCCATCAAACTTTCAATATAGTCAACATTTGCACCTTGTAGATGATCAACACTATAACTATCAACTAAGAGTTTAACTCCATTTTCTTCCATTACAAGATCGTCTTCTTCTGGTGCTTTTTCAAAGCCCATACCGTAAGACAAACCAGAACAACCTCCACCTTGGACATATACTCTAAGATATTCAGGAGATTCTGCTTCTTCTTTCATGAACTCTTGGATTTTCTCAGCTGCTTTTGCAGTAACTGTGATCATCTTTTGTGTTTGTTCAGTTGCCATTATGAACAAAAAAGCCGTTTCAAATTATAATAAGCTTTTCACACTAGACACACTAGTAATTTAAGAAATTTGAATTGAATTAATGAAATTTTTAATGATCTGCAATATATTTGACAATATCACTAGAAGTGACAATTCCAACAACTTTGTCATCATCAATAACAGGTAATTTTCGAACATTTCTTGTAGACATCAAATCAGAAGCTTCCCACACATCAGAGGAAGAATCAATAGAAATCAAAGGTGCAGACATTATTCGTCTTACAGGGGTATCAATAGGGTAAGAATGAGCAGTAATTTTTATTGCAAAATCTCTGTCAGTGACAATTCCAATCGGGGAACCGTTTTCTAAAACAACCACTGCTCCAACATCAGTATCCTCCATCATCTTTGCAGCATCAGTAGCTGAAACAGAAGAATCAACTGAAACTACAGAATTATTCATTATTTTACCAATCAGAATTTTCTGCATCGAGGATTCAGGGGAGTTCATGTATTATTTTATTAAAAGTTGTATTTCAAAGGATTATAGAATTTCAATTATGGTAATCATGTTCATCAAAATCAGAACCTAATGGGGCAGTTAAAATCACAGTATTATCAGTAGTTTGAAACTTTAATTCCATATCTGGTAAAAAGTTTCTAAAAACTTGAGTTAGTAATTGTTCAGTAAATACAGACCACTTCATTCCCAAATCATGTTGAATCAAAAATGTGTGTACATCACCTTCAATTCTATGATCAGAAGTCATCCCAGATGCTCGCATGTAATCTTCTAATGTTTCAATACATCGCTTAATGTCATAGCCACCTTTGATAAACATGACAGTATCTTTTATCATTGGAAATATCAGATTGATAATTTCATCAATATCTTTTCCATCTAATTCATCACCCAAAGACTGCAAGATGCCTTTTGGAACGGGGATCATTCCAATTTTATCAGAAAATCTATCCCACTCTACATATTTTTCTAGAATTTGTTTCACCAAAACATTTTGAGAGATACTTTTTTGTGCAGCTTCAGTTTCTAATTCATTGATTAATTTTTCTGGAAGTCGATAGGTGATACTTCTAGTAGGATCTTTTTTCTGAGTATGCATCTGTCTTTTTGTAGTCATATTCTCACTCATGATTACATCACCAGACGATATAAATCGATAATTAACTCAGGCGTGAAGTATTAGGTTCAATTTCAATTGTGGTCTCGTTTAGATCACATTTGATGGAGATAGATCTCATCCTACTTTTGTACAAAAAGTATTTTTTTCCATCATCATTTATTGAGCCTGAAATTGCAAGTAATTTTGCGTCATAAAGTGTCTGCAATCTCCGATATACGGTACTGATAGGAATTTTTTCATCACTGGAAATTTCCATAGCAGATTTTGGGGTATCTATTGTACTGTGGAGAATATGTTTACAATATTTGTCAGCAAGTACTTCTAAAATAATTTGCTTTCTTTCATCCTCCATTATTTTTCTTGTTTGAATTAACTCTTGCAT
>CALBNQ010000222.1 GCA_937896495.1 uncultured archaeon
AGAGTGCTGCTGAATCAAATCAGATAGATAAAGTAACTACATAGAATTTAAAAAAAATCTACATGTGGCACAAACCAAATGTATTAAAAAAATAAAAAAATAAAATTAGTTGACAGTGAATAAAGAAGACATTCCTGCCATAATATGATCATTAACATGACAATGATACAACCATGTACCAATATCATCAGGAATCATATCAACTACTTTGAGACTTGCTGGCATCAACTCCATTACATCAACTCGGTTATTATTCCACAATACAGTACTTCCATGCCAATGAGGAGTATGAAGATCAACTTCAGTTCCCATTCCAATTAGATACCACCGTACCTTATCGCCTTGATTCATGTCAAGTCCTGGTTGATTACCGTAAAGATAACCATTAATTCCATGCATCAGATTACTTTCAGCAAATCCTTCATCTTCTAGAACTTCTTTATTATCACAAGTTTCTTGTGTAAATGTTTCTAAATTATCACACAGATAATTGCTAGAATTTTCATCAAAGACAGTAAACAAAGAAACAAATTCTCTATCCACATCTAATGGTCTACCGTTAGAATCTGCCATTCCTTTTGCAGTTACAATCATTGGCCCAACAAGGCCTGAATTTGTATCCATTGGGGAATCCACATGAGAATGATACATCCACGTAATAGAACTAGGATCATTAGGACCAGGTCCTGCACGAGATGGAACTTTCCAGGTGTATTTGTGTGTATTACCAGGAGCAACAACCCCGTCTAATTTCTCAGAATCATCAGTGCCATCGTTATATGAAGCACCTTCAGATGTTTTATCGTAAAAAACACCATGTGGATGCATACTATACGGTATTTGGGCATTATTTTTGAAAATTATTTTGTTGTTACTTCCATACCATGTTGAGATTTGATGATGTATTTGTCTCTAATTTTTACACTTGCCCAATCAATTACTAAAACAGTAATCAATACAACCAACATAAAAATTGCAGCTTTACCATATTCAAAGAATTTGATGTAATTGATAATATAAAATCCAATTCCTCCAGCTCCTACCAATCCAAGTATACTTGTTTGGCGAATATTATAATCAAACATGTAAAGCATTTGACTTAGTAAATGAGATGCAGATTCGGGAATTACAACATAACTGATTAATTGTACTTTAGATACACCGATTGAGCTAACAGCATCCATCGGATCAGAATCAATTGTTTCAATTACCTCATATTGTAATTTCGCAATAAATCCAATAGTGTACATGGTGATTGCCAAAACGCCTGCAAACGTACCTGAACCAACCATAATTACAAACAATAACGCCCATAAAATTGAAGGGAATGTACGAATTGCAGCTAAAAGTGCACGGATTGGGGCATAGACAAATTTACTATTCAAGTTTCTTGCAGATAGTAAACTAAGAGGTAAAGCAATTGCAATTCCAATCACAGTTCCAATAAATGCCATTTGAATTGTTTCAAACATTGCCCAAAGAGCAGTTGGGATGTACTTGGGTTCTACTGCAACCATCTCTTCAATAACAATCATAAGATTAGGTAATCCTTCAACAAATTCTACAGGACTTACTTCAACATTATAGGATGCAACTACAAGTAATGCAAGAATTATTCCAATTACAATATTATTTTTTGGTGTCATCAGAATACATCTCCATTATTTCTTCAGTAGTCATATCTCCAGTTTGAAAATCAACAATATTATCACCTTCAACTCCAATCTCTAAAATTTTTCTTCCTTCTTTGATAACTGCAACTCTATTTGCATATTCCAATGCTAATTGCATATCATGATGAACCATAATTGCAGTCAAATTCATTCTTTTTTGAGCATCTACAATCAAATCCATTATTTCACGAGCAGTTACATGATCTAATTCTGAAACAATTTCATCAGCTAGTAAAATAGTAGGTTTTTGCATTAATGCTCTAGCAATTGCAACACGTCTCTTTTCCCCACCGCTTAACATGTAGATTTTCCTGTATTCTTTTCCCATTAGCCCAACTAATTGAATTATTCTTTTTGCTTCTTTGATTTCATGTTCAGGAAATTTTTTCAACAAAGACTGAATTTTGTTTAGTCGAGGTAATGAACCAATTAGAACATTTTCAAGAATAGTAGTATTTTTTATCAAACCTAAATTTTGAGGAATATATCCAATTGTATGCATCATTTTTTTGAATTTTTTATCGTTCATGTTAGGGGTGATGTAGTCAATTTTGATTATACCCTTACTGGGAATCATCATAGAATTCATCAATTTGAGTAAAGTCGATTTTCCAGAACCAGATTGTCCTACAATTGAATAATTTGTTCCCCTATCAATAGATAAATTGATTCCCTCTAATGCAAAATTTTTTGAATCATAAGATGTCCAAACATCACTCATTTGGATAATTTTTTTTGTAGAGATTAATGAAAAAGGAGGGTTTTTGGTCATCTGAATTTGTTTCATGTTCAGAATTCCAGTTTTTATTTGCTCTTGTTGTATTTGTCAAGAATTAATTGATCAAGCCCAGTTAATGCATTGATAAATTTGCCAAAGTCACCAATATGCATACTAGTTGTAGTTGGGACTAGTGCTTCAGCACCATACAAATCCTTCAAGATATGATTATTCTCATCATAATTTAATTGGATTAATGCATGTACCAATGCTGTTTTAGATGATTCTGACATTTCAGAATTAACCATAAACACATGTGAAGGAACAGGTCCAATCGTTGTGACAGGTCGTAACTTCATTTGATCCTCTAATTCAAGGTATTTTTTTGGAGCAATGTCTGAACCAAATGCAACATCTACATTTCCGTTTAGAAGTAGCTGTAATGCTGCTTTGTATCCTCCAGCAAAAGTATAACTTTCAAAGTTTTTTGCAAGAGCAGATTCTAGAGCAACAATATCATCACCTTCAATGTTAATGTGACCTTCAGTAACCAAAGTTCCCATAGGTCGAACAAATCCAGAAGAACCAGTTATACTAGTAAAAGCAACTCGTTTACCAACAGTGTCTTCAATTGATTGAATAGAATCATTTTCAGCAAGCGTCCAAACAGTTGCTTGATAATTTACTTTTCCTGCAACAAGTTCAGCCAAAACAGCCTCTGCACCAGTTCTATGGTGAGTAATCCATGCAGGTCCAGTATCCATAAAGGCCGCATCAATGTGTCCAAATCGCATTCCTTCAATTATTGCCTCATATCCTGATGGGACAACAATCTCAACATCTACACCAAGTTCATTTTCAAGAAATAATTCCAAAGCTATAGCCTTAGGAGTAAGTTCATCTGCCTTCTCAATTGGAATAAATCCAATAGTTAATGTATCAATATCAAGTGATTTTGATCCAGATGAAACATCAATGATTTCATTTTCAACAAGAAATTTTATTCCATTTAGAAAAGTGGAATCATCTACTGTACCATCAGCCCACCAACCAGCATTATTTTTAATCCATTCAGGGACTAAACTTTGTGCATGTACATCTTGAGACAAAGGTATTGTTGTAACACCAATTACTGCAACAACAGCAATTAATGTTAAAATAATTTGTCGTTTCATGATTTACTAAAAAGTTTAGGCAAAGCTAATTATTTAAAGCAAGATAAGATTCCACATACTTGTTCTAAAATCCTAGAATAAGTTAAGAAATTCAAGACTTGTGATTTTCTACATCAAATTAGATTATATTGATTTAGGATTTGAAGTATTAGGGTATAATATCAAAACAGGTTCTAATGTATCTAAAGTGATTTCAACTTTACCAATTCTACTTCTATATTGTTTAATTTTTTTACCCTCTTTTGAAATAATGAATTTATCAACTTCTGCAAGAGTAAGATCATCTAAGGTGGATAGTGTTTTGTAAACAGTTGAAATTGAAATTTTTAACTCCTCTGCAATTTGTGTTGCATCTTTTGATTCTTCTTTAATTGAAAATAATACAGCCCTAGTACACACGCTACTTAGTGATTCTATAATTTTTTGTGTAACGTCAAACTCAGATAATTGAATAATTGTGGGTTTTGACATTATCATCACACGTTAGGAACTAAAATCAGTGAAGGTTCAGGCTTTTTTATAGATATGTCTGCAGTCTTTACACGACTCTTGTATACTTTGTATTTTCTACCTTTATCAGATAGCATCCACTTTTCGATTTCTATTAAAGTGAGTTCTTCTAAATCTGCCAATTTTTTATACACAGAGCTGAGGGGGATTTTGAGTTTATCAGATAGTTCAGCTGCTGTTTTACCTTGTTTTATCATTGAGAATAATATTGCACGAGATTCTGAATCAGCAAGTGTTTCTATTACTTTTTGTGTAACATCATATTTTTTCAATTGAGGTAAGGTAAATCGTCTGGACACTGATTTGCATTTATTTATGATGTATTTAAACAGGTAGATTTCATTCTCATTCTATAGACTTGGAACAATATACTATTCTAGAAAATGAAAATAAGAAAAATAAAACAAACATGAAAATTATTTAAAAATTAAACTACTAATGACAAGGAAATCCTGCTGCATGACGCATGTCATGAGTTAGTTCATGGATGTACAAATCTGCATAAGCTTGCTCTCCAATGACTAGACTGAAGATGTGACCTTGATCATAACCAACAACAAATAGTCCGACTGCAAATACTATTGCTAATGCAATAATTGCAAGTTTTGGGACATCATTTTTTGATACACTGATTTGTCTTGATTGAGACATGTATCAATTCTCATCTGAATATATTTAAAGACTTGGATGAGTAGTTAGATCTCATTTTAAAATTACTGATATTCAAACAAATGAGACATAGAACTTCAATAACAGTATATTTCAAAATTAATTTTAAAATAATTCAAAGTACAAAAAATGTCTCAATGAATAGAATTTTTTACATCGGGTCTAAATTTCATCCACAAACTACCAAAAATAACAGCCAATGACGCCCAAAATATGGTAACTGCAACAACAGACATTGCTCTAAATCCATTTACCAGATCCATAGGTGCTGTAACTTCATCTGGATTTGGAGGCATCAATACAAAAAGTATTGAGATGAATAAGCCATATCCGACAAATGCAAGAATTTTTTTTGATTGAAGTTTTTTGTAGATTTGAAAAAATCCAACTGCAGAGAATCCAGATATGGCAATAAATGATAAAAAGAGAATAGAACGAAGTACAACAGTTTCTCCATCACCAACAGTTGGAGGATTTGCAGGATATTTCAAAAATGGAATAATGTAGATAGTAATCCACATTACTGCTGCAAGTATAATTGATTTTTTCATGTCATTTCCAGGTAAAGTATTTCTAGATAATACATAGACAATGCCAAATAATCCACCCATACTAGTTCCTAAAATTGCACCAGCTAGAACCTGCCCACTTTTTTGCCAATCTCTGTATGCATCATATTCAACCCAAAATGCAAGAGTATCTTCTTCCTCACCTGATGCAAACAGATTTTGATTCTCAATTCCAATTGCTTCATCCAAGTATGGTTCAACAATAACTAAATTAGTAACACCATGAATAGTGCCAGCTAAAGCACCTGAAAACAAAACAATTGCTAAAAATAAAATGGTCTTCATATTATATCATCATCTCAATGACAAGGAAATCCTGCTGCATGACGCATGTCATGAGTTAGTTCATGGATGTACAAATCTGCATAAGCTTGCTCTCCAATGACTAGACTGAAGATGTGACCTTGATCATAACCAACAACAAATAGTCCGACTGCAAATACTATTGCTAATGCAATAATTGCAAAGACAGGAATTTCTGATTTACTCTTTGTGATTTGTGTTGGACTAGACATACAATTGCATCAAAATTATTTTAATTAATAAATTATTGGATGATTCATCCAATTTATATAAGAAATTATACTATTAGGCGTAAATGAAAAAAGAGATAAAAAAATTATTAGATATTGTAACAAGAAAAGGTTCTAGTAAAATTTTGAGTTTTAGTACACCGCATGTTTTCAAAGCATTACAAATTCTTGATGAACAAAAGTATGTGAGTAGAATAACATTTTGTAATGAATTGCACATCGGAGAAGGTGCAGTTAGAACATTGATTTCACATTTGAAAGAAGATGAAATTGTAGATACAATCAAAGCTGGCACATTTCTAACAACAAAAGGTAAAAAATTCACAAAGAAATTTTCAGAGGTAATTGCAAAACAATGCACGATAAAATCATGTAATATTGCTAGAGAAAAATATAATCATGTATTTCTCTTAAAAAACTATTCAAAGATAATTTGTAATGGAATGGATCAAAGAGATTATGCAATTATGTATGGTGCAAAAAGTGCAACAACACTATCATTTGAGAATGGAAAATTTGTATTTCCAAATGAAACTGATGATGCATTACTAGAAGATGTTAAAACAAAAAATATTTTGCTTAAAAAATTAAAACCTGAAGAACAAGATATCGTGATAATTGCCTCGTCAAATGATTCTTTTGTATCAGAGATTTCTGCAATAAATTCAGTTCTAACAACTTTGGCTACAAATTAAGAAATCTATTTACTTGAAAAAATTTACAATTAATTCATGGCAGGAAAACAGGTTTTACTTGTTCCAATAATTGTAGGGGTTGTAGTTGGAATATTTTTAGTACTTTTTCCTGTTTCTGAAAATGATTCTCAAGCACTTACAAAATCAGTATTAATCGAAGGTGGATCTCCAATTATGGGAAATCATAATGCACCAATTACAATCTTAGAATGGGGAGATTATCAATGCACATATTGTTACAAATTTCATCAAGATTCTCTAAATATTATCAAGGAGGATTTTATTAAAACTGGAAAAGTAAAACTGGTTTTCAAAGATTATCCATTAAATGGTCCAGATTCAATCTTAGCTGCTGAGGCATCATATTGTGCACAAGACCAAGAAAAATACTGGCAATATCATGATGAATTATACAAAAACTGGGGAGGAGAGAGAACAGGATGGATTACAAGAGATTCTTTGAATGAATTTGCAGAGACAGTAGGCTTGAATACTGAGAAATTCAATGACTGTCTAAATGATCACAAGTACAAAGACAAAGTAATTGCACTTTATGAATTTGGACAAGAATTAGGAATTGATGCTACACCATCATTTCTTGTATTCAATGATGAGAAAATTATCAAAATTCGAGGAAATCAACCATTAGAAGTATTTCTAAAAACGTTTGATGAATTGTAAATCAAATAATCAGAAGTGAATCAATTAATATTCGCATATTAGAAAGAGAACACAAATGAGGAAGAAAATTGATGTTGAAAAACAAGATTCCGTTAAACTCTATAAAATTAGAAAAACATTAGAAGAGTTATCTCGAAAATCAGGTAGAGGAACTGAACTCATTACAGTGTACATTCCAAAAGGTAAACAACTTCACGAAATTATCAGTTCACTACAACAAGAACAAGGAACAGCAGATAATATCAAATCAGATTTAACAAGATCACATGTGGTCGATTCACTAGGCAAAGTTGTTTCAAGATTAAAACTATACAAAAAAACACCAGAACGTGGTTTAGTAATGTTCTGTGGGGCACTTCCACATGAAGAAGGAGGACCATTAGGAAGTGAGGTAGTTACAGTATGGGAAGTAGAACCTCCAAAAGACTTGAATCAATATTTGTACAGATGTGATGATCATTTCCATGTAGATATTCTAAAGGATATGTTAAAAGATGATAATCTAATTGGATTTTTGGCAATAGATGCAAAAGATGCAGGATGGGGATTATTACACGGTGATAAAATTGAGGTGTTATCACAGACAGGTTCTGGAGTAGCAGGAAAACACAGACAAGGAGGACAGTCTGCAAAAAGATTCCAAAAGTTAAGAGAGATGGAATTGAGTTATTTTTACAACAGAGTTGCTCAAACTACAAGGGAATATTTTATTGATATCTATCCAGTAAAGGGATTAATCGTTTCAGGTCCAGGTCCTACAAAAGAGGATTTCATCAATGGAAATTATTTGGAGTATAGATTACAAAATAATATAATTTCAACAATTGATTCATCCTATTCTGGAGCTGAAGGAATTAGAGAAGCTTTTGCAAAGTCATCAGATATTTTAGGAAGTTTTAGAATGGTGGAAGAAAAGAAACTCATTGAAAATTTATTCAGAGAAATTAATACAAACACTGGAAAAGGGTCATACGGTTTACAAGAAGTTTTAGAATTTTTGAAAAACAATGTAGTTCAAACTTTGATAATAACAGATAACACAAATCTTTCCAGAGTAGAAGGACAATGCAAACGTTGTAAACATATTCAAGAAGACATCATAGAACGACCTCTAGTTATTCCAAAAAAGACAGAATACAAAAACAATCCATGTCCAGAATGTAAAGCCATGGAAGTGGAAGTAAATGAACAAGACATTGTAGATTATTTAGAATTACTTGCAGCAAAAACTGGAACAGAATTGGAAGTTATTTCAGGTAGTGCAGAACATGGGAATATGCTTGCAAGTCTTGGAAAAATAGGAGCAATTCTAAGATACAATCCAGGACATTCTAAGTAAGAATAGTTCGAATCTTTTTTGATAATTCTAAAAGTTCAGAGTCATCTGCAATTTCTCGTTTTGTCCAAATTGCTCCCTTTACAGCATATCTAGGAATTATGTGAATATGTACATGAGGAATAATCTGTTTTGCAGATTTTCCGTTATTTTGGCTCAAAGTAAATGCATCAGCTCCTGTAGCATCCAAGATGGCTTTAGCTACTTTTGGAACAACTGAGAAGATGTTTCCTACATCAGTAATCTCCATATCAGTGATTTTTTCATGATGTTTTCTTGGAATTATCAAACTATGACCCACATCAACAGGGTATTTGTCTAAAAATGCAACATGTGATTCGTCTTCATAGATAAAATGTCCATCTCTTTTCCCATCTAAAATATCACAAAAAATACAAGTCATGAATAATTTGGAATTGGGATTTAATTTATTAGTTTTACAATTAGAATGTGTAAATTAGATTCAACTATACAACAAAAATCCAAGTATCCCATAAAATGCAATAATAGATACTACAATCACTATTCCACCCAGTATTGCTTTTCTCATATTATTTTTTGAAGAATTATCGATTTAAAGATTAAGAGAGTATTGAAAAAAGGAAGAAATTCTAAAAATTTTGAAAAATAATGTTTCATTACCAACGAATGGTTAATTAGGGTAAATTTTAGAATCAGGATTGACTCATGGGCAGAAAAGAACGACGAGAACGAGAAGTGAAACGTGAAAACTATGCCACTAAACGTTCAGCAGCCAAAAGAAAAGAGACACTCATTGCAGTTGCGGTACTAGCAGTAATAGGAGTGATTGTAGGATATGCTGCATTTTTGTTTGTCAATATGACTGAAACTGCTCCAGGAGGTCCAGAAAATGCAGGTGCTTTAGGCAGTGAACATGCACATGCAGGAATTTTAGTTAAAATATTTGGAGACACATTTGACTTTTCAGCACCAGCTTATCAGATCAAATCAAGTTGGATACATTTTGAAGCAAGAGATGGAACTACTGTTCACAAACATGCAACAGGAGTAACCTTGGGATATCTCTTTGAGACATTATCTTTAGGTCTTGATGACAAATGCTTTGTATTCCAAGATGGTAGAAGTTTTTGTTCAGATGATGATTATACACTAAAGTTTTTCATCAATGATGACCAAGTATCTGATATTAGAAATTACAATTTCGCAGATGGTGACAGAATTTTGATTTCATACGGTGAGGGAACACCTGAAGAAATTGAATCACAATTACTTGAATTGAATAATCAAGAAATCCAAGAATAGAAAATTATTTGTCTTTGGTAGTAAAGGTAGCTGCATTATCAAAGAACATGTAATATCCACATTTCATGCATTTTAGAACAGTCAATGCAGTGGTTAGAAATTCTTTATCTTCAAAACGTCCACTAAGTTTCACGTTTTCTCCTGCAATCTCGGCTTTGTTACTTTGACATACAGGACATGCAAGTTGCTTTTGTTCCATTTGTTCATCGGATTTAGGTTCGCTCATAGAATCATCAAAAAATAATTAGAATTAAAACTTAATGAAATTTCAGTCAGATTAAGAATCTTCAGAGATTAGAAAAACAACATCGGCAGACGTTGAGATTGTACTTTCTGAAGAGAAGATAGGTGTACTTCCAAACAGGGATTCGTCAGCAAATGCAGTCCTCATCATAGGTGAAGGTGATGAAAAATCATCCAATGTGATTGATTGAACACCAATGATTTTTTGATTAAGAGGTAACAAAGCATTTTCTGCTTTAGATTTTGCATTTTCTATGGCATTAGCAATAAGACCATCTTTTAAAGTTGAATGAGATTGTGGAGAGATTGTAAAGTGAACAGAGTTTACTTTGTTTACACCCGAAGACACTACTGAATCAAGTATAATATCTGCTGAATCAAGTTTGTCTGTTTTCACTTGAAGAATATTTGTTACTTGATAACCAATTAATTCAGAAGTGTGTCTACCAGTATCTTTGTCTTGATAGTAATCATACAAAGGTGTAATTGAGAATCTTGATGTACTCAAATCATCATCAGACATACCCATAGATTTCAAAGCATTTACAGAGTTTGATAATAAAATAGAGTTAGAATCTAATGCTGATTTTGCAGTATCTCCGTTTGTTTCAACACCAAATTCAATTACAAGCAAATCAGGTTGTACATTTGTCTGAGCAGTTCCAGTAACAGAAATAGTATGTTCAGTTTGACTAAAAGATCCCATCATCGAATGATGTTTTGCTATTTCAGCATCATGATATATTCCAGGACTTGCAGAATCAGAAATTTCAGATGAACTAATTTGTGCATCATCATTTTGAGATATTGCAGAATTTTCAGGTTGAATTAAAACCACAGCAAATGCCAAAACCAAGACTACTCCAACTATGGCTGCAATATTTAGTGGATTCAATAAAGATTTCAAGAAAATATAACATAAAAACTAGATGAATAATTTATCACAATTACTAATTAGAATATGGGAAGGGAATACACAAAAGGAAAAAGTGTAATTTTAAAGGCAATATCTAAATTATAGCAATCAAAAATTGACATGTTATGGAAATTTCCAGTAAAAATGTAGTTGAAGGTACCAGTAGAGCTCCACAAAGAGCAATGTACAAAGCTATGGGATTAACAGATGAGGATTTATCAAAAAAATTCATAGGTGTTTGTCATACTGGAAATGAGGCAACACCATGTAACATTCACCTTCCCAGACTAGCCCTCAAAGCAAAAGAAGGAGTATCAGCTACTGGTGCAACACCTAGAGAATTTTCAACTATTGCAGTAAGTGATGGAATTGCAATGGGACATGAAGGAATGAAATCTTCTTTAATTTCCAGAGAAGTAATAGCAGATTCTATTGAATTAATGGTTAGAGCACATCAGTATGATGCACTGGTAGGAATTGCAGGGTGTGACAAAAGTTTACCTGGAACAATGATGGCAATGGCAAGATTGAACATTCCATCAGTGTTTGTGTATGGTGGAACAATAATGCCTGGAATGCTTGAAGGAAAAGAGCTTACAGTAGTTGATGTGTATGAAGCAGTTGGCGCATATGATGCAGGGAACTTGTCATTAGAAGGATTAAAAAATATTGAAAATACTGCATGTCCAAATGAAGGATCATGTGGGGGCATGTTTACTGCAAATACAATGGCATCAATTTCAGAAGCTATAGGATTAGCATTACCTGGAAGTGCCAGTCCACCTGCAGAAGATGATAGACGTGAAAAAATGGTTTATGATTCAGGAGTTGCATGTGCAAAATTATTAGAAAATAACATTAGACCAAAAGAAATTTTGACATTTGAAGCATTTGAAAATTCAATTGTAATGCTAAACTCCATTGGAGGTTCCACTAACGGAATTTTACATTTGTTAGCACTTGCAAGTGAAGTGAATATCAAATTAACATATGATGATTTTGAAAGAATTAGAAAAAAGACACCACACTTGGCAGATATGAAGCCAGGTGGAAACTATGTAATGAATTCATTAGATAAGATTGGCGGAATTCCATTTGTATTAAAAAAATTATTAGACAAAGGGTTACTACATGAAAATTGCATTACAGTTACTGGAAAAACAATCAAAGAGAATTTAGATTCAATGAGTTTTTCAGCCCCTGATCAACATATTGTCAGACCAATTGAGAATCCACTTCATGAAGTTGGAACAGCAGTCGTTCTAAAAGGAACACTAGCCCCAGAAGGGGCAGTGATTAAAACTGCAGGAGTAGAGATGACCAAATTTACAGGAAAGGCTCGTGTGTATGACAGAGAAGAGTATGCATTTGATGCTGTTTCAAAAGGGGAGATTGATGAAGGAGATGTTGTAGTTATTAGATATGAAGGGCCAAAAGGCGGTCCAGGAATGAGAGAGATGTTAGCAACAACTGCAGCCCTTGTGGGTCAAGGACTAGGAAAAAAGGTAGCAATGGTTACTGATGGTAGATTCTCAGGAGGAACCAGAGGATTCATGGTAGGTCATGTTGCTCCTGAAGCATATGTTGGCGGTCCAATCGCATTAGTGAAAGATGGAGATAAAATTACAATTGATACTGAAACTAACATTATTGATTTGCATGTAACTTCTGAAGAGTTGACATCAAGAAAAAGTCAATGGAATCCACCAAAACCAAATTACACAACAGGAGCTTTAGCTAAATTTGCCACACTAGTAGGTTCAGCTGCTGAAGGTGCAATTACAAAACCTAATTTATAAAATTTCAGATATTTTTTCTAAATCTATTTTTTGTTGTTCTGTGACATAGATTTTGAGTAATATTTTCCAAGCTTTTTGAAAATCTGTTGAGAATTTTTTAAATCCAGAAACAGATGAAAGTGGTATAGTGGATTTTGGATTATACACCACATCGCTAATTGAAATACAATGTACTGTATCATTTCTAACTTCAAAGAGTCTAGACATGTCACGTGTAAATTCAGGAGAAAATACTTTCCAATCAAGAAATGTTCTAATCTTTCTATTAATTGGAACAAGATTTAGCAGGTATAGTAACTCGGCACTATCTGAATCATTTGAGGATTGAACTATTCTTAATCTAATTATTTCATCAAACAAAAATGCCATTTTAGAAAATGCAGAAAGTACACTATCACGATTTTTTGCAATGGTTAGTTTTGAATTAAAACCATTTTTTAAAACACCATCATTTAGAAAATAATGTTTGTCTTTGTCAATTAGATATAATCGAATATTAGATGGTAGTTTTTTATTTTTTTTAATATTAGAGATTAATTTTGATACACTCATGTGGCAACAACAAAATAAGATGCAATTAAGGATTTTGGAGATTTTCAGGCATTACGATAATATTTGAAAAGATGTAAAAAATAGATTCTTTTAGAAATCTACAGATAGTCTAGTCCTAAAACATCATGATACGCCTTTGGAATCATTTGTTGTGCTTTGAAAAATACATTATTTGCAGCGGTATCCAAAACATAGGTTCTTGCCCAATCATCCTCACTCCTAATTGAGCGTCCAAATCCCTGTAAAAGCTTCGTTAAAGTTTGAGAAGTGTACCACAAAGGGAATTTATCCATTTTGGCCTTTGTTCTTTTTTCTTTGTAATTTGGGTATGGTACCTTTGCAATAATTTGGAACCTGGATAAATCATCTTTAAGATCAACTCCTTCCCAAAGAGATGAAGAAAGTAAAACACCAGTAGGATCAGATGCATGTTCGGATATCACTTCATCTTGGGTCTTACCGTCTTTGTTTTTACTGTGACATATTCGAATTCGTCTTGTATTTTTTGGTGAAAGATATCTAAGGATTTTTTGACAACGAGGAATAGATGAAGTAAGGATTAATCCTCTCTCTTCAGAATGCTCATCTAAAATTCTATCAATAGTTTTAATCACTTCCAATTCATCATTTTCAGTTGAGCCATAACTTAGTCGTTTTATGTTTAACAAATCAATACCTCTATTCTTAATTGGAAATGGGGATGTAGGAGTATCAACAAAGGCAACATCATCTTTTTCAAAGCCCATATTTTCACAGAAACTTTGTTTGTCGATTGTAGCTGACATGAAAATTTGATATTCTGTTTCAAAAAATGTATTTGCGAATTTTGAAACGTCAATTGGTTTTACAGAAATGGTTCTAAAATTTCCATTCAAATCTTTGAGAGGATCATTTACAACAAAATTGTCTTTATCAGTTGCAATGTCAATTTTAGCCTGAGCTGCTCTATCATAACGTCTTTCCAATCTTGTAATCAATTCAAAATCAGGATTATTTTGAAATGCGGCACTTTCTTTGATGTCTTTGATTTGTTTTGCATAAGAGTATGCAATATCATCAGTTAATTTTATCATAGAATCCAAATCGGTAAAATTGTATTTTTCAGTGTTCAAATTACATTCATCAACTTGTCCTGCAAAAATATCAAATCCAACAAATTGAATAATTTGATCTTCAATTTTATGTGCTTCATCAAAAACTGAAATCTTTCTATCCAAATAATCCTCAAATAGTTTTTTGTTGAATTTCATGATTTGAAAAAATGCATGGTAATTCCACAAAGAATGTTTAGAGACCAAAGCATCGTATTTTTGAAGATAGTAATGACAAGAATCAGAGTCATGTGTGTTATCTTCAACCTTTTTTATCGTAGGCTTGAATTTACACACCTCAACTATTTCTTTTCCGTTTTTACTAGTTCTTTCTTGACATTGGCCTTTATCGCAACTTAGTCCCCATCGCATTGCACGTCTAGTATTTTCTACTTTTTCAGTTTCCATCAATTTCAAACAAGGAAAATTTTGTTTACCTTTGACGGGTTTTAGAAACGGAATATCCTTGATGTATTGATCTTGGAGATGTTTTGATGCAGTAACAGTAAATGAGCTATCAAAATATCTAGAAAGTGTAGCTCCGACAAGGGACTTTCCAACACCAGTGGGTGCACACAAAATTATTTTTTTATATCCTGAATCAAGTTTTTCTTCAATTTGTCCGATGATCTCTTTTTGAATTTCTCGAGGATGAAATTCTTGAGGAAACTTTTCTAAAAGAGACAGAGTTAATTCTATTTTTTATCAATATTAAAAGCATGAAGGTTCTTGTGATATCATATATCATAATTTAGTTTAATATCTAGTAGATCTATAGTGTAGTATGGAACTTCTAGAGGATAAAATGAGAGTTTGGTTAGAGAATGCAAAATTTGTAAAACCAGTTCCTGGAGTGTATGTCCTATACACTAGAAGTAAAGAACCAATCTATATCGGTCAATCAATGAATTTAGAGGAGACATTTTCAAAATATGTTGATCTTGATTTTGAGGAAAACGATTGCAAACAAAAAACTCAATTTTATCAAAGAGAATTTACAGACAATCCAAAAGAACGTCAAACAGAATTGATTGAAAAATTCAAAGAAGATACAGGTAATGTTCCTGTGTGTAATAGTGAGATCAAAGTAGAAGTACATTAGTTAGTTCACTGCCTTGCAATGTAAACTGATTTTATTAATATGAAAAAAGCCGAATTTTCAACATGACGTCAAAAGCATTATTGTATGTAGGACTTGCAGTAGGCGTAGCTGCAATGGCAGCAGCCATTGCTTATGGTACTGCAAATCAGCAAAACTACATCCCAGAAGATGCAGTCTTATCTAAAGCCGCACAAGATGGTATATTACAAAAAACCGGAGGCATGGGCGCAGATCTTAACAAAGAACAATGGCACGAAGATCCCTATGCTGAAAAAGCAGCTGAAGTAAGAGCTCAATGGGAAAAGAACAACGGACAATAGTCTAAAAGATTATTTCCAATTTATTTTAATTATTTTTATTCTAAGGTTATAGAATAAAGAAGATTTGTCATTTATTTTATAAAATTTGCAAATAAAGAGAAAATGATTAATTCAAGAATAAACAAAGTAAATCATGCATCAATGTTACTACTGTGAGCAATTATTTGATACAAAAGAAGCACTATTTGATCATGTTGAAATTCACTCAGATATTGAAAGAAATAACGAAATCATGGAAAGAAAAAAACAAGGAAAAAAGTAGTCATTCCAACCTAAATTAAAAAAAATAGAGTTAATGTCAAAATTTTTCAGATTCAGGAAGTGAAATAACAATTTAGTGATTTTCATTTATGGATTGGGTTGAGAAACTATTGAAAAAATCATGCGATAAAACACTGACAAAAGGAGAAGTGTTACACAGTTTATTTCACATGATTGAGATTAATGAAAAAACAATGAACAATATTGAAAATGACAAAAATGATTTTGGACCAGAACTTGAAGAATTAAAACAAACAGAAATCAGAGATTTAAATTTTCATTTAAAATATTATAGAGGGTTGGTAAATTATATCAATTCAATTCCAGAAGCAAAAATCATCAATAATGGAGCATAAAATTTTACTTTCTAAGACCATCAAATAACAAATCGTATTCTAATTGTTTTTCATAATTTTGTCCCAAACTTGTTTCTTTATCATATTTTTCACGTCGTTCATGTAATCTTTCTTCAAGTTTTTCAATTTCAAGTTGAATCATTTTACCAGAGTCTACTTTTGCATATTGCTTTCTTTGGTCATCATTTTGTCCTCTAGTTGAAAATGTTTTGTTGTAAAAGGCGTTTTGTAATTCTGCTAAACATTCATTTTTGAAAAGTTCTGCTAAATCAAAATGGCCCTGTTCATGTTTTAATAAATTATCATTAATTTCCAAAGATCTAAATGAAGATAATAAAGGAAAAAATTCCACAAAAAGTTCTATATTTTTTATTGAAAACACAATGTCATTGTTTACTGTATCAGATGTTACAAGCCACATGAATCGAAATTTAATTTCACTATGAGCATCTTCGAAAATCGTAGGATTATGATCTGCTTTAAAATTACTCCAACCAAGGAAAAAGTCTTTGGACCAACTAATAGGTTCATTTTCATTCATGATAATTTATTTTTCTCAAAATTTTAGCTTAATTAATTTCTCTTTCCATCACGTCCACTGAATTTTCCCAAGGATTGATGTACATCAAATCCCAACCAAGAATAATTTTTAGATTCCAATAATTGGTGTTTATTTTGATGTTCAATTAAAGAGACATCACCCCATGTTCCATCATAAAGAAAAGGGCATTTCTCAAAAACAGAATTTTTTTGGGCACCCTTACAAATGATAATCAAGTAACGATTATTGAAACAAATGATTGAAAAATTTTTTGAATTAAGGGATTTTGTTCATATTGTCAGATACGAATTTGGATTGTACAGGCT
>CALBNQ010000223.1 GCA_937896495.1 uncultured archaeon
TCCAGCTCAAAAAGAAACTTACAATGGTTTTGAAGACACAGACGGTTGCCCTGATGTTATTTCATCTGAATTAAAATTTGATCAAGACGGTGATGCCATTTCTGATTTACATGACTCTTGTCCCTTAGAACCTGAAACTTACAATGACTTCCAAGACACAGACGGTTGCCCTGACTCACTTGCAATTGATTCAGACAATGATGGAATCCAAGACTTTTTAGATTCTTGCCCAACCTCTCTTGAGACTTGGAACGGCTTTAATGATTATGACGGTTGCCCTGATGAGATTATTAATCCTGATACCGATTATGATGGTATTTTAGATGATGTTGATCAATGCATTGATCAACGTGAACGATACAATGGTTTTGAAGACACAGACGGTTGCCCTGATGTATCTCCTTTCAAAACAGCTCTTGATTCAGACAATGATGGAGTTCGTGATACAATTGATGTTTGTTTATTAGAACCTGAAACTTACAATGACTTCCAAGACACAGACGGTTGCCCTGATATTCCTTTAACTGATTTATCTCGAAATCATATGTTGCATGATGCTGACTCTGATGGCATTTCAGACAGTGTTGATAGATGTTTGACTGTACCTGAAACTTACAATGGTTTTGAAGACACAGACGGTTGCCCTGAATTTTTTAAAGACTTTGATTCAGACAATGATGGATTAGTTGACAGTGTTGATGAATGTAAGTTTGCATCTGAAACTTACAATAACTTCCAAGACACAGACGGTTGCCCTGATGTTGTAATCGTTGAAAATAAAATTTATGATTCAGACAATGATGGAATTTTTGATGATGTAGATTCTTGTTTAACTTTACCTGAAACTTACAATAACTTCCAAGACACAGACGGTTGCCCTGATGTTGTTTCTACAATTGATTCAGACTATGATGGTGTTTTAGATATTTTTGATGAATGTAAGTACAAATCTGAAACTTACAATAACTTCCAAGACACAGACGGTTGCCCTGATCTTCTCTATACAAAAACATTCACTTATGATTCAGACAACGATAGAATTGTTGATAATTTAGATGTCTGCCCAAATGTTCCTGAAACTTACAATAACTTCCAAGACACAGACGGTTGCCCTGATGTATCTCCTTTCAAAACAGCTCTTGATTCAGACAATGATGGAGTTCGTGATACAATTGATGTTTGTTTATTAGAACCTGAAACTTACAATGACTTCCAAGACACAGACGGTTGCCCTGATTCACAATCTTCGGAATTTTTCTCATATTCATCATTACCTGACAATGACAATGATGGAATTGACGATAGATGGGATCAATGTCTTGATGAACCTGAAAATTACAATGATTTTGCAGACACAGACGGTTGCCCTGATAAAATAGGATACTCTGTTCCTGGATTAACTGATTTGGATTCTGATGGTATTTTTGATGACCAAGATCTTTGTCCAACTGTATCTGAAAGATATAATGGTTATTTTGACGATGACGGTTGCCCTGATTTGATTCCTTCAGATTCTAACGCTGATTCAGACTATGATGGTGTTTTAGATAATGTTGACATGTGTCAGTTTGAACGTGAAACTTACAATCAATTCCAAGACACAGACGGTTGCCCTGATAACCCTTCTAATGAATTTGTAGGCAATTCTGTAAAGTATCAATCCATTGACAATGACAATGATGGAATTGACGATAGATGGGATCAATGTCTTGATGAACCT
>CALBNQ010000224.1 GCA_937896495.1 uncultured archaeon
TTTTGGTTTAGTTGTTTTCTTGCTTGTTTTGGTTTAGTTGTTTTCTTGCTTGTTTTGTATTTGTCTTTCTTTCGTTTTCTTTCCATATCTAAAATTGAATATCTTTTTTCCATTCTGCACAGTTTCATCTCACCTGTAAATTCATCATGAATTGATTCCAAAGTACCATTACCTAATAATTCACCAACAATATCCCAAGCTTTACTTTCTGGAATTTCAAATTTGTATGGAATTGTTGATACTTTAGTAAAGTATCCACTATCTGAATTCCGTAAAATGAATTTCTCTATTTTCTGTTCAGTAGTTAATGCTGGTTCTCTTTTTTGAAACCTTCTAAATGATCTTCTTTCTGACAATGTTTCTTTGAATATTTTCTAGTATTTTAGCTAATTTATTTTGCATTTAACGTATCTGGATCATTGTTTCCTGGAAGATAATCCTCTCCTAGATTTGCTTTCATTTTCTCATCAAAATCTTCTTGTAATCTTGTTAGGTACATTTCAGCCTCTGTTTCATCTTCTGGAATTCCTGTATCTGTATCATAATTGAAACCTGTTGCTAAATGATAAAACTCTTCAAAAAATTCCTTGCAATCTATAACATCTGAATCTCTATCAATTGATGTTACAAGACAATTTTCATCTATTCTAAAATTCAGGCATACTTCTTCTTCAATCATAATATCTACCAATACTGCCATGATGTATGCTATGTATTTCTCATCTAACCTTGTACCCCCTTTGTTTGCAATCCATAATTCCTCCCCGTCTATCATATTGTCAAATGTTCTAACTACTACATCACGAATGTACGAATCAGGATGTGCATATTTTGATTTCCATAATGTTTCATCATACTTTCCAGGTTCTGTGTAAACCAAATCGAAACTAAGTTCTTCATTTAACTGATCAAATTCCCAAATTTGTTTATTTGTCCACATTGGTGAGAATTTTTCAATCAAGTTTCTTGTTGTTTGCTTCATTATTCATTCACTCAATATCTGCTGTTTTATCTTTATCGAGTTAATTACTAACTCCTGATTTTAGAAACTCTATTGTACATTCAGCCAATTCTTTATCAGAATGTTTTTTTATTTCATGTTTACAATTTGGACAAAACCCTGATTGCTCTTCTGTAAATTCATCCCCTACTTGTTTCATACAACATTCCATTAATTCAGATGTTGAATGTGATTCCATTGATAATTTACATGTTGGACATTCTGTCATGTTTTAAATTAAAATTAATTATTAATAAATTATCAAATCTTTTGATTTACCTTACAAATTATATTTCATTTAAAATTATTCAATACAATGTCATTTCATGAAAAATTTAAAAAATCATTACGTTGCATGTGTGATAAATTTGTAATTTTTGAAACACTTGAAGAAGTTGAATGTGATTGGGGTGAACATTTTGTAATTCAGTGTCCTAATTGTGAGGAACTCTTTTCAGTAGACAAAAAATGCCCTGCATTCCAAAGCATTGAGGAATTGTTAAAACTCAACATTAATTTATTTTCTAAAAAAGAACAATTGAATTACTTGAATAACTCTCATCATTGACTAATATGGCCACAGATAAAATTGGTAATCAATGTCGTATTTTGGATTACCAAATTCCAGCTAACCTATGGCAATGATTATGATTCTAATTTACTCTTAAAATAAAAAAAGTGTGTAAAAATTGATTCAAGTTATAAAAAATTTAATCAAAAATCCCCAAACAATATGATGAATCCTACGGCTAGCGCCACGACAGAAATCCCCATAGTTACGTAAAATTTAGTGTTCATGAATTCTTATGACATTAACCAAAATTAATAGTTGATGTATCTTATTGTTACAAGAAAATCCCTTCACTATGGAATAAATATTTGTAATCTTTACTACAAAAAATCTTGAAAGATAGAACCCTGATAATTGTAGCAATTGTAGTGGGTGTATTAGCTTTATCTGGAATTATTGGTTTTATTGGTCAAGGAAACATTAGACATGTTTCAATTTTTTGGCAAGAACGTGTAGAGCAAACTGTTGTTTTTGAAGACATTGATGGAACCGTTCAACTTAGAGGTATTTCTGGAATTGCAGGGGATCCAAACCCTCATCTGATCACACGAACTAGTTTTGCATATCTCTTAACTGTGATAAATAACGGAGATACTAATCACAGATTATACATTGAGGGATTAAATGTACAGACTGATTTGTTGGAACCTGGAGAACAAGAAACCCTTGTCATCTATCCTGACAAAGAAGGTATCTACAAATATTTTGATAAAAGACAATGGCTAAAACCTTTGGGTATTCTTGAAGTGATAACAGTTGTACCTAGCGATGAATTTTCTGGAATTTGGCGTGACTTGATTTAATTAAATTCATTTCATAACTCTGATTTGTTTTTCAGTATCTCTAATGAAATCTTCATATTTCATAATTTGTGTAGTTAGACGAAATGCATTCATTTGATCTTCATTTTTTTTAGAACCAAGTAAAGGCATTCTTAAAATCATTAATTTTTGTTGTTGATCCCCTGCTTTGAGAATATCATTTCTAAGATCTTCTATTGTTGCCATAATTTTGTTATGTCAATTTAAAATATAAAATTTTCATCATTTTGTATTATTGAAATACACTTGTTTTATTAGAAATTAGAATTTTGAAAGCAAGCAAGTTTGATACCTTTTTGCATCGACTCTTTGGGAGTTACGTACCAGTATCAAACAAGCAACCATCTTGCTTTCAATTTTTCTGTTTTCACTTTTTCAAAAATTCTTAAAATAAAACGTGTCTTGTAATTTAATCAAAATGGGTTGAAAAAACTATCTTTTAATTTTTCAAATCTGTGCCTGAATTACATTGATTTTTTCTTGGAATTTTTCCTTGCCGTATTTTCTGACGATCGTGCCGAA
>CALBNQ010000225.1 GCA_937896495.1 uncultured archaeon
ATGATTAGTTGAACGATTTTGATATTACTTGAACAAAACGGTTCCATACTTGAACAAATTTGATTTTGCTTGAACAAAAATCTGTATTATGGACATACAATTTTTAATATTAAAAATTATTTAATCTTCTGTATGTTCTGCTTTGAGCCCTTTGTATCTATTTCTGATAGTTACTTCAGTTACTCCAGCTGCTTCTGCAATATCTCTTTGAGTTACTGATACCCCATTTTTAACACATGAAAGATATAATGCAGATGCTGCAAGACCCATTGGATCTTTTCCAGCTGATTCTTTACGATCTTGTGCTTCTTTGAGAACTTTAATTGCATATCTTTTTGTTTTTTCTGTAATTTTTAATTTACTTGAAATTCTTGCAATACATTGAACAGAATCAACTACTGGCATTTTTAGTTCTAACTCATGATGTAATAATCTATAACATCTTGCAATATCTTTTCGTTTTACATTTGCTGCATCAGCAATATCTTTCAATGTTCTAGGTGTTTCTGTATCTCTACATGCTGCATAAAGTGATGCTGCAATCATTGCAGAAATTGAACGACCTCTAACTAATTTTTTTTCTAGTGATTTTCTGTAAATGTAAGCTGCTTTTTCTAAAACGTTTGCAGAAACTGAAACTTTGTCTTTTAATTTATTTAATTCACCTAATGCTTGTCTCAAATTCCTATCTACTGGTTCATGAGCTTGACTTCTACTGTCCCAGGTTCTTAATCTTTCAATTGTGCTTTTCATTGATGTTGAAAGTGGTTTTCCTGATGCATCTTTGTTTAAAGGATTGATAACTGTGGATAACCCCATATCGTGAATTGTAAGTGATGATGGTGCCCCTGCTCTTGCTGGATTTGAACCACTATCTTTTTGAAATGATCTCCATTCTGGACCTGACTCTTGTGATTTTTCAGAAATTACAAACCCACATTTTGAACAAAATTGTTCTCCTGTAACATCATCCATTAATAATGAATTTTTTCCACATCTTGGACAATTTGTATTCTGATTCATTCCTGACATGAGATCTATTTACCTACCATGTTAACTAACACGCAAAACTATCTAATACCGTATATTTAAACCGAGTATTTCCATGTCGATTTTCTAAAATGTACTCAAAAAACAGTAAAAATATTAAAAAATCCTGAGGCAAAAATTAATTCTTTTTGACCATGATTTTTTAACCTGTTTTCTACTTTATGAAAATTAATGAGTCAGAGACATCTCGCGGTGTTAGCTGGGAGCCCAAAAGCTCACATAAACTAGTTAATACATTACATAGTCTCCAAAGTAAAGGAGACTGACTTTTTCTCTGGAAATTTAACTATTCTCTAAAGTTATTAAATTGAATATTTATTGAAAATTTTCTGTTGTTGAAGAAATAGAAATATTGTGTCTGTTTTTATCCTAAAGTAATTAATATTCCAAAAATTGATGCAGATTGTGTCATTTGGTGAAGTAGATACTCTAAACATGTTGTTTGACAAGCTACAAAGTTTGTTTGATGAATCTCAAGGATACTATGAATCATTTTTGGATACTAATAATATGTATAAAAAAGGTCAATTAAGTGACAAAGAATTTTTTCAAAAACTTGGAGATTATACTGTAGCATATTCTGCATTAGAATTTTTAGCAATCAAAGTAATTTTTGAATTAAAAAAATCAGTAGGTTCCAATTCTGGAAACACTCAATCCCCTGGATTAATGCCTGGAATGGGAAATCCTGGAGGAATGATGTCTGGTGGAGTACCTCCAAGAGCTGGTACTTCAGAAAATCCTGTAGGTGGAGGTCCACCTGGAATTGTATCTGCTCAAGAAGCATTTGGAGAAGTTGGAACTTTACCTACTCCTGATTTATCTATGATGCCTAGACAAACTCCTACACCTAGTGAAAATGGATGTTCTTCATGTGGTGTGGAATTAAGACCAAATGCAAAGTTTTGTACAAAGTGTGGCACTAAAACATTAAATTAAAAATTATTTTTTACTGTGTTGTTCCACATTCAGGACAGAATTTTGAAGAAGATGAAAGACTAGTTCCACATTCAGAACAAAACTTTCCATCATTTTGTTTTTCATTGTATGCATTTCCAACAAAAGCTGAACTTTTGACTGCACCTGATGGTTCGTATTTATCATCATCAATTAATACTGGTTGAAAGTCTTGTTCAGACAAAAATGTCATCATTCTAGGAACTCCCTCACTTTTATTTTCGGGGTCTGGAACTGAATCTCCTAACCAAAATGCAAATCTCATCAAAGTTAATTCTGGAGTTGAAAATGCTAAAGTATGTTTTGACATGTATTCTTGTGCAGCTTTTTTACCATCAAAAACTTCCATGACGTAACTATTTTGCATTAATGTATAATAGTTTCTAGCATAAGTTGATAAGATTTGGTGGACCGGGAGAGAATCGAACCCTCGATATCCTCGTTGCGAACGAGGCATTATACCCCTAAACTACCGGCCCTCAAACTGTCTCCTTTGTTTGCTTTTTTATTTTTTTTCTAAATTAATACAAACATCGCTTTTGATAATTACTAATTTAGGTATCCTGATAAAATATTCAATTTTTTAAAAGAAATTTGATTTTTAATATATTCACATCACTACTGGAATTTCACTTGATGAAATTCCCCCATATCCTGGATCAATCTTTTGTTTTGGATTCAATGATGTGTCATGATGACATGCTTTATTGCATACTGGACAAAATTTTCTATCTAATACAATACACTGACAAATATGATTTTTAACATATGCTTGTGCAGCTTTATTCCATTCTCCTGTACCGTTACAGTATACACACACATTTGTTGAACTTGACCCTACACCTTTACAAAAATCACACACATCATCTGTCATATTTCTGACTCTATTGTTATGTTCAAATCAATATATTTGAAGAGATTGGTCCAACTCAACGCATAATAGACTGCAAAGCATAAAATTTTTGGATGACGTATGATACTGTGATTACTGATTCACATGTTATGTCGCCACAAGGTATGGTGGATAAAAATATCATAATTGATGAAGGTAAAATTGTAGGTTTGACAAATGATGTTCCTGCATGTGATAACAAAATTCGTGCCAATGAATTGATTTGTATTCCTGGCCCAATTGACACTCATGTTCATTATGGAGTATATTCTCCAATTAATGAAGCAGCAAAAACTGAATCTCATGCTGCAGCAATAGGCGGAATCACAACAATGATGCGAATGTTGAGATTGGCTGATTCTTTTTCAAATTCATTACAATCTCAACTTGATGCAGCATCTCAAAACCATTATGTGGATTATGCAATCCATGCATCTGTTTTTAATTCACAACAAATCAATGAGATGAAATTTTGTGTGGATAGAGGAATTACATCATTTAAAATTTACATGAATCTTGGTGGAGAAGTTGGACATGTATACATGGATATGCCTCCAAACTCCACTAGTTTACATCCTGCACAAGTCAATGTAACTGATGAAATAGTGGAGAAAACCGTAAAAAATGCAGCTTTACTTGGTTGTCCAGTTTTAGTACATGCTGAAGATTATGAATCATGTGGATGCGGAATCAAAACTGCAAGAGAAAAAAAACAAGACGGATTATCTGCTTGGTCTGAAAGCCGTTCTCCTAAATTTGAAGCTAAAGCAATTAAGACTGTGTGTAAATTTGGTCGTGATTATGATTGTGTTATTTACTTTGTTCATATTGGTTCAGAAATAGCATTACGTCAAATTGCAGAAGAAAGAAAACTTGGAACAAATATCTTTGTAGAAACATGTCCTCATTATCTTACATTATCCTATGAAAAACAACAGGGATATCTTGCAAAAGTAATGCCTCCTATTAGAACTGAAAATGATAGAAAAGCTGTTTGGAATGCACTTTCTGTAAATCTTATTGACACTATTGGAACTGATCATGTTGCAAATCAATTAAAATTAAAACTTGATGGTGATGATGTCTGGGGAGCTCTTGCTGGATTTCCGGGAATTGGAACTGTGTTGCCTATTTTACTTAATGATGGAGTTAATCAAAACAAAATTACTTTAGAACAATTTGTACGATTTACAAGTACAAATGCTGCTCAAATTTTTGGAATGTATCCACAAAAAGGAATTTTAGAGAAAGGTTCTGATGCTGATATTACTGTAATAGACCTAAAAAAAGAAAAAACTGTTTCATCTGATTTGTTTGGTGGTTTTTCTGATTATATTGTATATGAAGGACGACATCTAAAAGGATGGCCTGTAAAAACAATCGTTCGAGGACAAACAATTGTAGATGATTTTGAAGTAATTGGAAAGTTAGGCCATGGTAGATTAGTTGAAAGAAAACTCAGTTCAAATTAAAGAATATCGAATTTCCCATTTGTTTTTGCTCTGTATATCACATCTGGTTTTTTAAGAAATATTCCTGATTCTAATACTCCTGGTATGTTCTTAATTTTTTGAGTCAATATTTTAGGATTTTTAATCGTTCCAAAATCACAATCTAAAATTATGTTTCCATTTTCTGTAAAAAATGGATATCCTCTATCCAATGAACGTAATTGTATTGTCCCTCCTATTTTTTTAATAGATTGAGTGACTGATGTTCTTGCAAATGGATGAATTTCTATGGGAACTGTTCTTGTAAAATTTTTTACAAATTTTGTTTTATCTGCCATCACAACTATTTTTTTTGCAAGACTAAACAAAATATTTTCTCGTAATAATGCACCTCCACCACCTTTGATTACATATTTTTGAATATCAATTTGATCTGCACCATCAAAAACTATATCAATTTGCTTAATTTGATCAGGTTCTATTAATGGAATTTCTAATTTTTCTGCAATTAATTTAATTTGTAATGATGTTGGAATGCATCTAACATTGAAATTTTTTATTTTGATTAATTTAGACAATGATTTTACTAATATTGTAGCAGCTCTACCGCTACCTAAACCAATTACATAATCATCTTTGACAAATTTTAATGCGTCATTTGATAACGCCTTTATGGCATCATCATAAGACAATTATTCCACCTCTGCTTGATCTAATTTTGAAAGTACTTTCATAATATTTCCTTTAATTTTATCTAAATCATCTGCACCATCATTAAAATCATCATCTGGTGAAATCGTTTTTAATTTAGGTTCTGGAAGTGCCTTATGTTCCGTAATCTTTGCTACTTCTTTATTTATATCATGTTTAACCTCAACCTTTGATTCTGGTTTTGGAATCACATTTTGTATAATTTCAATTTTATCATCCCTGTTGGATTTTGATGCTGTAACTTCTTTTACAATACTTTCTTTAGGTTTGATTAATTCTGTTTGAATTAATTTTGGTTGTGGCATTGGTTTTACCATTTGTTTTGTTTCTTTTTCAAACAATGAAAATTTTGGTTCTTTTTTTGAAATATTAGTTAATGTTGTTAATTCAAATGATTGTCTTGATTTAGTTGCTGGAATTTCTATTGGTTCTATTTTCATATCTTTTGATTTTTCAAAATTGAATGTATCTTTAATTGACTTTGAAATTTTTTCTTTAACTTCATCTTCTTTGATTTTAGAGGTTTGGATTTTAGAATTAGTAATCTTTGATGATAATTCATATAATTTGTCATCAAGTTTTGATAATTTC
>CALBNQ010000226.1 GCA_937896495.1 uncultured archaeon
ATATTGTTCAATAAATCATCTGGTATTTATCTAATATTATGTTTGAAAATTATCTAAAATTTTATATAATTATGTTGAATTGACGCTTTATCGATTTAATTACTAATCCAACCTAATTTTTTAAAATATGCAAACATCATAATTGCTGGAATTGATGATGCCAGAATGATAAAAATGAACATTGTGTGAGATCCTAGAATCATTAAACTTTCTCCTACTGGTAAATTGATATTCATTCCATAAAATGTTCCAATAACTGTAGACGGAATAGCTAATGTAAAAATGATGGTCAATAACCCTAACACTTTATTTGTTTTTTCTGTACTCAATACAAAATCAGTATCTTTGTAAATTTCCATTGTTTCTCTTGATTCTTCTAATGTTTCAATCACTTTGTCTATGTGATCAATTACATCATCAAAATACAGTGTCAATTCTTCATCTTTTCTTTCAGAAAACTTTTTTACATTTTTAGCAATTTCTAACACAAATTTCTTTAACGGATTAACAATTCTTCGCAATCTATTGATTTCTCGTCTAAGTAATGCAATACTTCTTGCAACTGGTTTTGTCTCATCAAATACTCTATCTTCCAACTCATCTAAATTTGCAATAATTTTTCTAGATGTATGCAGCAAGTCATCTACTAATACATCTATAATTTCATGAAGTAAATGACCTGGAGATTTTTCTAATAATCTCTTTTTTCTTTGTTGATCTGAATTTGTTTTACAAATGTCCACTAATTCCACTAGTGGTTTTAGATCTCCTTGATGAATGGTAACTAGAAAATTTTTTCCAACAAATATTGATAATTGACTATTTTTTGATATTCCAATTTTTTGTGAAAGTGGAGGAAAATGAAGAATTACAAAGAAATGATTATCATAACTATCTAATTTTGGAAGTTCAAATCTAGTCATACAATCTTCAATGTTTAATGCATTGAAATTGTATTTTTCAGATAGTTTTTCAATATCACTTCTGTCGGGATTTTGTACATCAATCCATTCAAAGCTTTCAGCTTGTATTGTTTCATTTTTTTTGATTGTTAATTCATCTACCGGTTTTTTACCTGAACGTAACCTTTTAGAAATAAACCCTCGTTTCATGACGAAAAATACCTTGTTTCAACAAATTTAAAGCGATCGATAATGCAAAAATTGAAGATTTTGTTTTTAGACTCTACTTGAATGGGAGAATATTACTTGCTCCATAATACGTAATGCCTATTGTAATTGCCATTGCAATCCACCATATTCTCATGTCGTTTGTTTCATCTAGTTGATAATAAATCTACAGTCTATTTTCAGCCAAAAATCAAAGATTATTACAGGATGAACTTTTTTTTGATTTTGTGGCCCTCGTAGTACAGTGGTTAGTATAGAGGATTGTGGATCCTCGGACAGGAGTTCGATTCCCCTCGAGGGCCCTCTAAATTATCAAATCCTAACCCATTCATTTTGATTGAATATTTTGAAATGATGTTCTTTTAATTGATAAAATGAAACATTTTGTTGTACTTTGAAATTTTTTTATATTGAATTTATATAAATGAGGCAATTTTACGTAAAATACTATTGCCGAATACAAAACCCATTATAGAAATTGTAAATGTTGTTGCTTCAGCAACAATAGATGAGAAATTAGATCTTAACGATATACAAGCAAAAATACCTGATATTGAGTATAATCCTGATCAATTTCCAGGGGCTGTTTTCAGAATTATAACCCCTAAAACTGCAACATTACTTTTTAGCACAGGTAAAATGGTGTGTACTGGTTCCAAGTCTGAAGAGATGGCCCGAAAAGCTGTAAAGACAGTTGTTCAAAAATTAAGAAAAGAAAAGATCAAAATCAAAAAGGATGCTGTAGTGACTATACA
>CALBNQ010000227.1 GCA_937896495.1 uncultured archaeon
AAACATCCCCTCCTGCACCTATTCCAAAATCTCCTGCAGCATTTTCAGTTCCAGCAATATCTTTTACATTATTATAAATTCGATTTGATGGTTCTTGAAGAATCTCAATAATTTCCATGGTGTTTTTCTTATCTTTTGTAATTTAAGTGAAAATTTTTTGAAAGCATAAATAACAATGAACAAGATTATTTTTGTGAGTGGCAAAGATCAATCTGTTGTAAGTAAAGAAGCGTTGATGAGCACAAAGCCTGGAAAACAAATAATCAAACAAGGTTTGTTTAAGTCAAAAGGTTACAAATTATTTAAAAAATACAAGGAAGAGACAGAAAATGAATTTCCAAATTTTACTGATAGATTTGTCAAAGGTCTTCTTAATGAAATTAAATCTGATTCAAATCCAAATTCCACTCAACAAGCTTTTGGTAATGAAGTAGGTTCTACTGAAATTATCTTAAATGCTTCTGAAATTGAACCTATAAAATCAAAATTAGAAAGTCCTGATATTTTAAAAGACAGAGTTCTTAGAATTTTAAATTCAAATTTCGTTAAAATGACTTTCCCTGTTTTTAATGGATTGTTTGATGCAGCTGCTGAATATACTGGAAGAAATGATCCTCAGTTAAAACAAGATATCGTTGAAGGTCACATCTTAGCAATTGATCTTAGTGAACCAATGGATAGAATTGTAGACAAGGATGAAGATTTGGATTATCTTGATGATTATAAATTGATGAATCCTTATATTTTGAAATTAGCTAGAGACAAAATTTCAAAGGGAGGTGAACAGGTGTTAAAAGAATTTGAAGATGGTTTTAAAGATGCAAGAGTTGGTCAATACCTTGATGAGAAATTAAAATCAAAACCAACATCAATCACTGAAGAAGAAATGACTTTGTCTTATAAAAAATATCGTGCTGTAATGGGAACTGCTGGTAGAAATATGGCTTTAGCAGAAAGACCTCTAAGTGAAATTTTCTATTTGGGTATGGCACGAGCTGCTGAAGGTGTTGGATGTGGAAATGAAATTGAGGACTCTATTAAAAATGGATTTGTAAAAATTCCTTCTTGGCCATTATACTATTCTTTATTGTCAAATAATGTAAAAAACGGATTTAATGTGACTCTTGAAAAAAGTAATCTGTATTTGCAAGATGCACGTTTAACTCTTGAATTGTTACCTGAAGGATTTTCTCATAAAGAATTTTTAGAATTTTTATTTTTGACAGTAGAACATTATAATCAGTATTGGTATAATCATCTACAAAAAACCAATAAATGGTCAGAGTTTGAATCCAAACTCCCAAAGTGATTAGATTGATGTGGTCTGAAAAATATCGACCTAGAACTATTTCTGAAATGGTTGGGAATGAGGAATCACGTAGTGAAATTATGGAATGGGTTGCTAAATGGAAAAAAGGTACAAAACCATTACTTTTAGTTGGACCTCCTGGAATCGGAAAAACCACAATAGCTTTTCTTATTGCTAAACAATTTGGATATGATATGATTGGTCTTAATGCTAGTGATGTTAGAAGTAAATCAAGAATTAATGAAATTCTGACACCTGTATTGGGAAATGTAAGTGTTTTAGGAACACCTATGATTTTTGTAGATGAGGTTGATGGAATTCATGGACGAGGTGATTATGGTGGTGCTGCAGCACTTGTTGAAATTCTAAAAGAATCTACAGTGCCAATTATTTTAGCTGCAAATAATGATACATTGGAAAAAATGAAAAATATTAAAAAAACAGTTAAAACAATATCTTTCAAAAAAATCCCCCCTCGTTTATTACGTGTTTACCTTGAAAATATTTTAAAAAAAGAAAATACAAAACTAAGTCCTGGATCATTGATTAAAGTAATTGATAAATCTCGTGGAGATATTCGTTCAATGATTAATCTTGCACAATCTTTTGTAACTGGATTTAATCCTCAAACTGAAAATTCTTTTGAAACAATTAATGTAGAAGATGGAATTAATTCATTTTTTAAATCAAATTCGTTTGAAGAGGCTAGAATTATTTTGTATTCTATGCAAATTGATCCTAGAGAAAAAATTAATGCATTCTATTCTAGTATTGTTACAAGTAATTTAGATAATACTACTATGGCAAAATATTTAGAAATTATTTCAAAAGCTGATATGTTATATGGAAAAATTATGAAAACTCAAAATTGGAGATTATTGCGTTATCTAAATGATATTTTGATTACATTGTATCAAAATGATAACAGAATAAGATATTCAAAATATAATTTATCTTGGCCACTACTTAACCGAATTCGTTGGGATGGTGCAAAACTCAAATCTCTTTCATCACTCATATCAAAAAAACTACATCTTTCTTCTAGTGCATTTATTACAATT
>CALBNQ010000228.1 GCA_937896495.1 uncultured archaeon
CAGCACAAAAATCAAAAAAAAATCAATCTAGCACAAGAATGGAGGATTATTTGGAAATAATTTCAGAATTAGTAGATTTGAAAGGATACGCTACAACATTAGATATTTCAAGATACATGAACGTTAGTGCACCAAGTGTGACAAAAATGCTTCAAAGATTAGATGAGAATGGATTTTTAGAATATGAAAAATATCACGGAATAAATTTGACGGACAGTGGAAAACAGATAGCTGATGGAATCAAACAAAAACATGGAATTTTATTAGAATTTTTTGAAATTTTAGGAGTAGGATATGAAACTGCGAATCAAGATGCAGAAGGAATTGAACATCACCTAAATTCAAAAACAATAAAACAATTAAGGAAATTTATCACATTTCTAAAAGCAAATCCAAAAGTAGTAGATAATTTTAAAAATCTTTAAGGAATAATTGAATATCTTTTTGAGATGAGGCAGTATGCATTATAGTTCTAGCAGTTTCAGAACGTTTAGGAATTTTTATTTGACCTTTTTTGCCAATTCTTACAGAAGTTACATACTGATTATTAACATGAATGTCAACATGCATTGAAGTGAATTCTCTATCCACAGTTAAAAGTAATGAAGTTTTAGATTCAGAAAAAGTAAACGGTAAATCATGAGAAGAATTGTTCATTTCAGATATTTTTTGCACAACATCGATATGGACCTGGAGATATTTTTCAATTTCATTAATATTTGATCCACCTCTACCAATAATTGATGGCATGTATTGTTCATCAACCATCACCTTAACTCGATTATCAGATAAAATTTCAACTTGTGCATGAGGATCATATTTTTTGAAAGTTTCTTTAATTTTATCTTCAGCAAGTTTTTCTATTCCAACTTTTTCAACTCTTTTTGCAACAGGGACTATCACATTTTCTTCGCCAAAGGTATAGATTTCATGTTCTAAAACATTGTCTGCAAAATTTCTTATCTCTATTACAGGTCTTGCCAAATCAGATTCAGTCATTCCAGTAGGAACTTTTACTTTTAATTCTAAATCATATACTTTCTCAATTTGTCCATCTTTTACAAACACGACAGTATCCAAAACATTTGGAATAATTCCAAGTTCGATTTTTCCAATAAATCGTTGAATAGCATCTAAGGGAGAGTTTGCATGAACAACTCCAACCATTCCAACTCCAGTTAATCGTAAATCAGCAAAAGTTCTAAAATCTTCTCTACGTCGCACTTCATCAAAAATTGTATAATCTGGACGTACCAGTAATAAAATATCAGCAGTGTTGTCAAAACTACCATCTAACTTACTATACTGAGTTATTCCTGAGTTTACTTGTAAATCACGAGGGGATTCAAAAGTTTTAACGATTTTTCCTCCAGAATGGTAAAAATCTGCAAGACCTGATGCCAAAGTACTTTTTCCAGATCCAGGTGAACCAGAAATTAAGATTCCTTCAGCTCTATCAGAAAAACGCTCCATTAATTTTTCAGAAATTGAGTAATCTTCCAAAGAGAGTTTCACAATTGGATGAACAATAGTTATCTCAAATGATTCAGAAAATGGAGGATATGTAATTGCAATTCTATACTCACCATGTTGAATTACATATGCACCAGTTTTTGAGATTTCAATGGTACTAGAGTCAGTGATACGAACAACATCTAAAATTTGAGAAAAAATCATTTTCAAATAATCACGTGAAAGAAGATCATCAGAAAGTGTTGTTAATAAAAAAGTTCCAGGTTTTCCTTTTTTTCCTAAAGGATGTTGGTTTTCTTTTAGATGTACACTCATTGTTTGATTATCAAAAAACTTTAGAAATTCTAAGGATTCATGTTTAATTTCAGGTTTTAGTAAAATTGCTTCAATATCTTTTGCTTGTGCAACTAAAAACTGTACTTTGTCAGAAGTGTAAAGAGTTGCATTGTTTTGTTTTGCCACATCTGTAATTAGTGCATCAATTCTACCACTAGAAGCAAATTTGATATCATCATTTGATGGATGAGTACCTTTAGTGATTACAGTTAATCCAAAACTACCAGATAATTCTTTTAGTTTTTTAATTTTCTCCAATCCAATAAATCCCTGATCTTTTTTACTTGATGCCTGAGATTGTAATTCATCAAAAACAGCTTGAGGGATGATAATTTCAGAATTACGAATAGAACCAGATTCTATACGCGTAATTAATTGACCATTTATGATAACACTGGTATCAACGACAATTTTTGACAAAGTTTCTATTAATAGGAATTAACAATACCCTAATTAATTTTATAAAAATCCAAATGTACAAAAAAATAGAACAGAATTAAAAATATCAAAAACAAAGTAAACAAGAAATTTTTTTTTTTTTGTGATTTGAGTGTACAAAAT
>CALBNQ010000229.1 GCA_937896495.1 uncultured archaeon
TCACTAACATTTTTCCAGTTCTAGCTGAAGTTGTTCTGTAAACTTGGGAATTATCGTGACTCATTTCATATATCTCCTAATGTGATGGATTCTTTGCCTCAAATGGATAGTAATACTTTCCGCCCACACCAAATGGGTCATCAGTATCTGCGAGTTTTCCTTTTCCTGCACTGTGAATGATGTTTGCAAGGAAGATTACCATACTAATACCAATAATCATTGCACCTACTGATGCAATTTGGTTCATGGCAATCCATTCTGGGATTGGTGGATAATCAAAAATTCTTCTTGGCATTCCATACAAGCCAAGAACATGTTGTGTAAAGAATACTAAAACAGTTCCAATAAAGGATAAGGCAAAGTGTACTTTACCTAAGGCCTCATTATACATTCTTCCTGTTACATATGGATACATGTAGTATAGGAATCCAAATGAACCAAATGCAATAGTTCCCATCACAAAGAGATGGAAATGACCTACAACCCAGTAAGAATCGTGAGTTTGGAAATCTAATGGCATTGCAGCATTTGCTACACCACCTGCACCAGCAGAGAAGAATAATGCTATTCCTCCAACTGCCCACATCATAGGAGTTGAAAATTTAATTCTACCATTCCACATTGTTGCAACAAAGTTGAAAACGTGTAAAGCAGATGCAGGAACTGCTGCAAGAGTTCCTACCATAAATACAGTCTTTTCTGTAAATGACATTCCTGTTGCATACATGTGATGTGCCCATGATGAGAAACCGACTATGGATAACAATACAAATGCAAAGATACCGGAATTATAACTGTGAATAGGTTTTCTAGAGAACCTTGGAATTATTTCATACATCATACCAATTGCTGGAATTACCAATACATACACTTCAGGATGGAAAGTGAACCAAAACAAGTGTGCATATGCAATTGGATCTCCACCCATTGCAGGATTGAAAAATCCAGTAACACCTAATCTATCTGTTAAAAGCATCAATAATGCTGCTGCAAACGTTGGGATTGCAACTAGGATAATTAATGATGATGATAAAAATGACCAAGCCAATAATGGAACTTGTCCAATTGACATGTCAGGATGCTTACATTTGAGAATTGTCACAATAAAGTTAATTGCACCAAGAACTGATGATATACCTAAAATCTTTAATCCAAAAATCCACATGTCAGCTGCTGGACCTGGGGCGCTAATGATAGAGTAAGGTGGATTTGCATACCAAGAAAAATCTGCAAAACCTAACCAAATGAGTGCACCTCCTGGCGGAATCATCCAGAATGCAAGTGCATTTAATTTTGGATAAGCCATGTCTTTGTATCTGACCATAATTGGTACAAAGTAGTTACCAACAGATGATGCAAAAGGCAAGATAAACAAAAAGATTAATGTCGTTCCATGAACTGTGAAAATTCTGTTAAATGTCATAGCATCACCAATAATTTGTGCACCAGGTAAGAACAATTCAGCTCTAATAATCAAAGCCAGTGCACCCCCTAAGAACAGGAATCCTATAGACATAATCAAGTACAATAAACCTACATCAGTATGATGTGTTGAAAACATAATTTGCCAGATTGGTCTTGGCTTTTGTAATTCTAGAACCATTA
>CALBNQ010000230.1 GCA_937896495.1 uncultured archaeon
CCAATGTTCTCGTTCCAAAGATATAGTTAATTAAAAATTAAATTCACTTGAAAAGTATGATTCTTTCATTTTATCTGGAAGAAGAAAAAATGAAAAAAAAATTAATGAAATAAATTCTAAAATTATTACTTTTTCAATTCAAAATGATTTGAAATTACTTGGAATTTGTTATGGTGCAGAAATTTTAGCTTTAACTTTAGGTGGAACAATAAAAAAATCTAAATCTCTTCAAAAAGGTCACGAAAAAATTCATATTTTTAAAAATGATTTTATCTCAAATGAAAATATGATGGTTGTTGAAAGTCATGGTTTTGAAATCTCAAAAATACCTAATTTGCTAATTCCTCTTGCAAAATCAAATAATTGTGAATATGAAATTATTCAATATGAAAAAAAACCCATTTTTGGAACTCAATTTCATCCAGAAATGAGCACAGATGGTCATAATTTAATTGAAAAATTTTGTTCGCTTTGATTGATTTTAATAACTCTGAAAATTCTTTGATTTATGGAACAAGAGAATCATGAATTAATTTTACCATTAATTGATGAAGAATCTTCTTGCTTACCTTTACCAATTAATGTAGTTTCAAAATATTGGAATATTGAGTTGCCTATGACTGAAGCCATAGAAACTGCAAAAAAATATTCAGGATTCGATGGAAGTATCTTAATTGAAGGAATAGAATCTGCTGAAAGACATGGTTTAACATGTAAAATAATTAATTCTTCTTTATCTGAATTAAAAAAAATTATTGATGCAGGCATTCCTCTTATTGTAATTTTACCAGGAATTCCTGAGATTACTCAACATGCTTCTGTTATAACAGGATATGATGATGAAGAAAAAACTATTCTTCATTATGTTCAAAAAGGTAATCAAAAAGGTGAACAACAAGAGGGTGCAATACCTCAAGATATTTTTGATAAAGAATGGTCTGAAGAAGGACGACAATTGATAATTTTAGCACCGTCTGATATTATATCTTCAATCAAACTTGAAAATGATTCAAATGAAAAGTCTAATAGATTATGTTTTGATTCAGAAAGATCAACCATTTTAAAAAATTATTCAAAATCTCTTGAATTTTTAAATCAAGCCATTCAACTTGATCCAAATAATACAACTGCATTAAATTTATTGGGTACAATAATGAATGGACAAAATTTGTCTGAATGTACAAAATATTATGAAAAATGTTTAGAATTTAATGACAAATCATATTTGGCATTAAATGGTCTTGGAAATTTCTATCTTAAAAAAAATGAATTTGAAAAAGCAGAAAATTATTACAATAAAGCAATTGAAATCAATCCAAAAAGATCAGCAAAAATTTACAAAAACCGTGCTTATCTAAGAGAAAAACAAAACAAAAATTCAGATGCAAAAGATGATCTTAAAAAATATTTGAAATATTTTCCAAAAGCATCTGATAGAGGATTAATTGAACAAGCAATTAGAGAATTATAATGCGGAATACGGGATTTGAACCCGTGACCTTCAGCTTGGGAAGCTGACGTCATACCAGACTAAACTAA
>CALBNQ010000231.1 GCA_937896495.1 uncultured archaeon
CCTTTAGATGCCTTCATCATACTCTTTGAATTTTTATAATTTTTTAACAATTCTTTTACTTCACTTTCAGGCCAACCAGAGCCTCGAGCAATTCTTTTGATACGTGAAGAATTTAGTAAATCAGGATCTGCCTTTTCACCTTTAGTCATACTTTGAATAATATATCTCCATTTTGAAACTCTTCCTTCCATTTGATTTACCTGATCACCTTTCACCATTCCTGAAAGACCAGGCATACTATCAAGAAGTCCTTGCAATGAACCCATTTTAGTTACTTCTTCCAATTGATAAAAGAAATCATCCATATTCATTTTTCCACTTGAAATTCTTTTCATCCTAACATCATCACCTTCATTTTCCAATCGTTTTGCCAGATCTAGTACAGCTTGAATATCTCCCATTCCAAGTAACCGACCAACAAATCTAGTAGGAGAAAATTTTTCTAAATCATCAATTCGTTCACCGGTTCCAATGTACATTATTTGTGCGCCAGTTGCTGCTGATGCAGCAAGAGCTCCACCGCCTTTTGCAGAACTATCTAATTTTGTAATAATTACACCGCCAACAGGAATCGTTTTATGAAAAGCTTCTGCCTGATTGAAACATTGTTGACCAATTGTTCCATCAATTACAAGTAATGCTAAATCAGGATCTGCTGCTTTGTTGATACGATCCATTTCATCTAGCAGATCTTGTTCTTCTTTATGACGACCAGCTGTATCAATTAAAATTACATCTAATGGTTGACCTTCAAAATGCTTTAACCCATTTCTTACAATATTAGGAGAGTCTTTGTTATTTTCTTCACCATAAACTTCAACATTAGATTTTTCACACATGGTTCGAAGTTGAACTAAAGCTCCAGGTCGATATGTGTCAGCACCCACTACTCCGACTTTGTATCCTTGTCTAGTCAGAAATTTTGCCAGTTTTGAGGCAACAGTAGTTTTTCCACTTCCTTGAATTCCCAACAAAATAATTTTATTTTGTTTTCCAGGTTTGAAATCGAATTCAGATTCATTTCCTAATAATTTTGATAATTCATCATATAGAATTTTAACAATATGATCTTTACGAGAGAGTCCAGGAGGTGGAGTTTCGTTTAACGCTCGTTCTTCAAGATGTTTCGTAATTTCAAGAACTAATCGCACATTTACATCAGATTGTAATAATGCTCTTTGAACATCTTTAGATAATTCTTTAATTAATTCTTCATCGATACCAGAGGATTTTACAATTTTCTTAATTGCATCACCTAAACTAGTCTTCAATCCATCAAGCATCGTAATTCAACTCAGCATCCACTATTTCAAACCTTCCTCTATAACCGTCCCAACTTTTTTCAAATTTATTAATTTTGATTGGATTGGAAAAAAGAGGACAGTTAATTACAAAGGTTTCAGCTTCACCCCCTTCAAAATTTAAATTAAATCCAAATTTTTTAGATAATTGTTTTAATGTATCAACATCTAATTTAGAAAGGGTTTGTCCCAACCATGAATCATCAAGACCATTAGAAGATACAGTACTCATAATAAAATTAAAGTCAGAGTCGATTAAATCAATCATATATTTTTCAGGTTCAGTGTTCCACAAAGGGGACACTAAAGATAATCCTAATTTTAAACATATAGTTGAAAATTTTTCTTTTTGGAATTTACTTTTTATTCCACCATGAACTAAACCTTCAATACCAAATTTTTCTTTTGCAGTTTTTAACAAATCTTCCAACACAATTAATTCATCATCAACATTATCAGAAATTGAATTGATTGTAAGTTGAGGAATATTCATAGATTTTGATTGTAATTTTGTCCATTGTAAATTAGGGTGATGAAGTAAATGACTCTCATCAGAATGTGCAAAAATACTAAGTAAACATTCTATTTGATGATCTTGTTTTTTAGCAAGATAAATTGCATATACACTATCCTTACCTCCAGAAAAAAGAGATGCTAGTTTCATTATCTAATAATACAATCAAACAAATGTTTTGAAGTTATTGAAAAAGGATGCTTCATTACTCATAATCCTCATCATAAAATCAGACGGCTTTTCCGCTCATCATCAGCATCCGAATTAACTCTTAATTCTCATTATTTTGGTTTTATCCATAACAACCCAGTATTCTACATTTTGTCCATTTTCTAATTTTCCTTTTACTTCATCATCAATCAAACTGATATCTAATGTTTCAAAGGTTTCAGAATCCATTACTTGTATTACATCGCCATTAATGGAGATAATCTGTCCAACTTTTTTGTTAATCATGGGTATATGGATTTGCATGCTAACTGGTCCCACATGAGGTCGTTTTTGACCATCAAAAATTCCTTCAGCTACAATACGTGCCTTTGCTGAACCGTGTTTTCCAGGTTTTGATGTATCATATTCTTTGATTTGGCATGGTTCTCCACTTGGTTGATCTGTATGAGGTAACAAAATGTATGAACCAATTTTCAAAGAACCAAGATCACCAGGTTTACTCATAAAAAAATTGTTTTTTGTCGAATATTAAAACTTTCTACTTTAGCTGTTCAAGTATGGATAAACTCATCAAACTAGTCATTTGTAATCCTTTTCGAGTAACATCACGTACAGTTTGGTCACAATATTTCTTTACACTTTGATGACTCTTTTCACTAACAATCTCAAGTACTACAATATTTTCAGAATAAGGAAATGTGAATTTATCAGGAATTAAAGAGAATGTAGATAGTGTTCCAAATCCAGCTTTTTCAAGTTTATCACGTCTTAGTAAGATATGTGCAAGTTCAGAGAAAATATTCTCATCATCATCAGGTTCCATGTAATATACAGAAACAAAAGTGGTATCTCCAATCAAAAATCTTTGAAACAAGTCATCTTGAATATTAAATACAAAAGAAGTTTTATTTTGATTATGAATTGTAAAATCTTTTGAGATTTTAGTATGATCTTTGAATTTTCCTAGAAGATAGTGATTTGTAGCACCTGAAAAATAAGGTTTACTATCAGAAGAAAAAGTTCCAGTTACAAAATAAAGAGATTCAATATTTTTTGAATTCATCCAAGATTCTTTTAATGAAATGGATTCATGAGAGTGTAAATAAGGAGCACACACATAACCTGAAAAAACAGATTCTAATTTAGACAACAAAGTATTCGGTTTTTCTGAATATTTATGCTTATTATGAATAACATAGGATTTATCAGATTTGCTTCGATAGTTTTTTAATAGCAGGAAAGTTAATTTTTTTGTCCCGTGGTAGCTCAGCCTGGTAGAGCTTCCGGCTGTAGTTGTTGGCTTTAGATGGCTGACCGAATAACAGCATATCAGGCATACAGAAACCGGGTTGTCGGTGGTTCAATTCCGCCCCGCGGGACCACAATTGTTTTTAAAATTAAAAAATAGTTGTAAAAATAATAAAAAGATAGACTAGTTTAAGAAAACAAAGAAGAAATCTTAAATTAAAAATTTAATGTCTATTCTGTTTTTTTGACTTTTTGAGCAGCTGGGCCTTTTTGACCTTCACCAATCTCAAATTCGACTTTATCGCCTTCGTTGATAAATCCGTCAACATCTGTCTTGTGAACAAATAGATCGTCTCCACCTTCTCTTTCGATAAAACCAAAGCCCTTAGTTCTGTTGAACCATTTTACGGTACCTTGTTCCATTTGATTTTCAAAAACAGATTCACTATATTAACTAAGATATCAAAACAGATTGTGTAAAAATGGTTCTAGAAATCTCTAGCAATATGGTTATTTTCTTTTAACCATTCTACTTGTGGAAGTGTGAATCGCCAAACAATATCTCCACGTTCTTGTTCTTTAAAATCCCAAGGAGCAATAATTACAATATCATTATCTCTAATCCAAACTCTTCTCTTTAATTTTCCTCTAATGCGACCTCGTCTAGTTACATTGTCATCACATTTTATCATAACATTTTCACCGCCCAGCATTTTCAAAACACGTCCAAAAAGCTCACCTTCTTCAGGAAGACGGATTTCTTTTAATGCACTTTCATTTTTTACTTGGCGCTTACCCATGTTGTTAAATTGTACAATGAGAGCATATAACTTATAGGGTTTTTTAAAAACAAAAAAGTAACACATAAGAAATTTTAGATGTATATGAAAAAGACATAATGTGAAATTCAAGTGTATAGATGAATGTTCTCAATGTTGTGTTGAGAGAGAATATTATCCAAATAAAGAATTTGGAAAGATTGGAGTATTAATCCTTCCAGAAGAAAAACATAGAATAGAAGAAATTGGAAAAAAACTTGCAATCAAAGTTAACATACTTCCACGAATAGGCGTATCTAAAAGTAGAAATTCAAAACCTAAAGTGTTGGCATATCAAATGATGGGAATTGAAAAAAATGGAAACACATGTCCATTTTTAGATACTAGTGGAGATAATAAATCACCTCATGGAGGATTCCCATGTAATATTTACAATGATAGACCGCTTGCATGTAAAACATATCCATTAGTTGAATCAAATCCAATAACACTTGATGAAAAATGTAAATTTTGCAAGGAGCACAAAACTGCAAATGAAAATCTTGATTCAGAAATAGAATCACTTCTCAAAATTAAAAATGAAATGAAAACAAATGCATCAGTGATTTGGAGATATGCTACAAACATAGGAGAGCAAGAAGATAACTCTTATTTTCAAAATGGATGGATTGTAGAAGAAGAATAAAAAAAGTATTTTTTTATTTTTTAGGTAAATAGTATGAAAATTATTATGGATTAATTACTGCACGGCCAATAATTTTTCTGGCTTTAAGATCATCAAGTGCAGTGTTTGCATCATCCAAAGTATATCTTTTAGATATAACAGGATTGATTGTACCTTTTCTTGCAAGGTCTAGTAATTCAACCATATCAGCATAATTTCCAGTATATGCGCCCTGAATTGTAATAGACTTTAACGGAATAGTTACTAAGGATAACTCTAAGGAACCACCAAAAAGTCCCACCAGAATCAAGTTTCCTCTCTTTCGTAAAACAGCCAAACCGGTTTTTACAGTAGGAGGAGCATTGACAAAATCAACTACACTATCTGCTCCCTTATCATTACATACTGAGAGAATTTTTTGAACAGCATCTGAATCTTTTGAGTTTATTATAAAATCAGCACCCATCTCTTTTGCAGTTTCTAATTTAGCATCATCCAAATCGACACAAACAATTTTTGCAGAAGAGATTGCATGTGCAATTTGTACACCCATTAACCCTAATCCACCAGCTCCAATGATTACTAGGAACTCAGGGGAATTGAGGTTTGCTTTTTTGATGGCAGTGTATGCAGTTAAACCAGAGCATGCCAATGAAGTAGCAGCATCAGGATCAACACCATCAAGTTTTGCTAAATATTTAGAGTTAGGAATTAAAGAATAATCAGAATATCCACCATCTTGAAAAACACCAATAGAGCGAGGGGCATCACAAAGGTTTTCATTTTGAACTTTACATGCAGGACATTCACCACATCCAATCCAAGGAAAAACTAAGACTTTGTCTCCAACTGATACATCAGATACATCATTACCTACTGCATCAACGGTTCCAACAATTTCATGGCCAGGAGTTACAGGGTATTTTACGCCTCTGTCTGTAACTTTCATAAATTGACCATCCCCCATATCATATCCACCTTCCCACAAATGTAGATCGCTATGACATACACCTACAGATTGAACTTTGACTAGAACTTGAGTTCCCTGAGGTTTTGGTGTTTCAGAATCAACTACTGCAAGAGGTTCATTTGGACCAGTAATTCTTGCAGATTTCATAGTTGGAACTTCTCTATTAACAATATAAGAGTTGACTGGAAATGAGAAAAAAATAGAGCCGTTAGATATTATTGAATAAAAAGACAGTGTTTGTGTGAGTGAATCTCATAAACCAAATAGTATTTCTCAAGAACCAGTAAATGTTTTGTTTGATCCAAAATCAGTGATCAAAAAAGATGTGTGGGAAATTGATTTAATTCAAATTCTAAACATGTTAGTAACAATTCTTGAGAAGACAGGTAAGAAAGATCTCAAAGTTGCAGGTATGGCAGCATTATCTTCATCATTAATCTATAGAATGAAAGTTGAAAGTATTTTTGCATTACAAAAAGCAGCAATGGAGAAAAAACCAATGCATCAAAGAACAGATGTAGATATTGAATTAATCGACATACCATACAGACATGAATCAACATACCCTGTATCACTAGATGATTTGCTAGGACTGCTTCAGAATTTAATCGGTACAATTGCAAATCCACAATCAAGACGAAACAAGAGGCTAGAAATTGAACCAATTGAAGCTCCAGACTTTCAAGAATTTTTCATTTCTCTTGAAAGTATAATTGGAAAGTATGAGGATTTGATAATGAATAAAATTGAAAAAACAGGGTTTGGTTTTCTTCAAGATATTATTGCAGAACTTGATCAAGTAGATTCCATCAGATGTTTCTTTGCATCATTGTTTTTAGCAAGAGACCAAAAAGTGGATTTGGAGCAAATTGAAGACAATATCAAAATTATAAGGATTAGAGAAAAATTAACAAATTAATAATCATGGAGAAAAAATTTTGGTAAAAATTGAAAAAATCGAGGAAGCAACAGCAAGAATTGAATCAGCATTGTATTCAGCTGGTAGACCACTTAGAATAGAGGATTTGATCAGAGCATCAGGCACAGAATCTAGAACAAAAACACTTGAAATACTCAAAGATGTCATGAAAAAAACAAAAACAGCTTTCAAAGCACTAGAGATAACAGTACTTCCAGATGGTTCATACGTAATGCAATTAAAACCAGAGTATAGTTCAACAGTTAAAAAATATGCATCAAAGCCAATTCTTCCAAATGCCACACTAAAGACATTATCATATATTGCATATCAACAACCAATTTCATCAAAACAACTTGTTGAAACAAGGGGTTCGGGAGTTTATGCGCATCTAAAAGAATTAAGACAATTAGATTTCATTAGTCATCAAAATGTAGGCAGGTTAAAAATTTACACAACGACACAAAAATTTCAAAAATATTTTGGAATTCAAGGAGATGTTGAAGATCTAAAATCAAGGTTATTTTCCAAAGTTAGAAAAACTGCGAGATTAAGTCAAAATAATCCTACACCAAAAATTATTCAAAACTAAATTCAAATTTCATTCAAGGCTAATTTTTTGCGTTTTGTATAAATTAGAGTGATTTAGACATATTTTTGTGAGAAAGTCAGTAGAGAACTTAGCAACAAGTAAAATTACAGGAGGACGACGAAGTCCATTAAGAATAAGAAGAAAATATGAGACGGATAGATATCCAAATGAAGCAATTAATGGAGCTCAAGTTACAGTAACAAGAAGAATTAGAGGAAATAATAAAAAAACAGCTTTGAAATCAATTGATTTTGTTAATCTTGCAACAGGTGATGCAAAAGTAAAAAAAGTAAAAATTGTCAAAGTTTTAGAAAATGCTACAAACAATGATTACAAAAGACGTGGAATCATTACTAAAGGTGCAATTCTTGAAACAGAATCAGGCAAATGTAGAGTCATATCCAAACCAGGACAAAATGGCATCGTTAACGCAATTTTAGTTAAGGAATAAAATGAAAGATTACGAACATATCGTAATCTGGTTAGACTATTTTAATAAAAATTTAAAAAAATCAAAGGGCAGAAGAATAGGATTAGAAAAATGTGTATTTGATCCATCTCTAAAAGAATTGATAGATGCAACAAAAGCTGCAGGGTTTGAAATAACAGAATCAGATGACAAAGTCAGATTTCCTAAAAGACCATTTGTGAGATCAGGATACATTGTGTTACCAAAAGGATCCTCTAAGACAATTATTCTTAACAAGATTTCAGAGAAGCTTGTTTCTAAAAGGTCCAAACAAACAAAATAAAATTAAATCTAGCTCTTAGCTAAAGTAAAGCTGACAGAAGTCTATGAAAACAATATCATTGTTATAATTTTTAATTGCAGGAGGTAGGCGAAATAATGCACCTAGCCGGAAGTGGCAGGGTAATTGTTCAACTGTCTAAAGAATTAGTTGAGGGACAAATACTCTGTGACACAAAAGGTACTAGAGTTGCAAAAGTAATGGAATTAATCGGTCCAGTAAAAAGACCATTCGCATCAGCTACGCCATTAACAAATAACATAAAAAAATATGTTGGCAAAAAAGTTTTTGCGTCTAATGAAACCCCTGTAAATTCACCAAAAAAATTTAGGAGACGAAAAAAATGAACATATTAGAAAAACAAAACTGTCCTGAATGTCAATCAACAGTAGTCAATGACATGCAGAACGGTGAAATCATCTGTTCTGGTTGCGGCGTAGTTGTCGATGATCAGATTGCAGATTATGGTCCAGAAACAATTAGTTCAAATCTAGAAGACAAAATGAAATTAGCAAGAGCAACAGGACAAACAACATATTCTCAACATGATTTGGGAATAACAACTGAGATTTCTATTAGTGCAAAAGACTTTAGTGGAAAAAGAATCAATAACAACGTTGCAAATCAAATGCAAAATCTCAGAAAGTGGCAACAAAGAGTAAGAGTTTCATCACCAAAAGAAAGAAGACTTGCAAATGTTTTAGTCAAAATGGGCGAAACATGTGATGGTCTTCATCTTTCAAAAAATGTTTTAGAAACTGCTTCAATGATTTACAGAAATTTAGACGGTCATATCGATGTAAAAGGAAAATCAGTTGTCAGTATTACAGCTGCTACAATTTACATGGCATGTAAACAATGTGATGTGGTCAGATCATTAGAAGAAATTTGTCGAGGAATTTGTCCACCAAAAGATGTTAAATCAAAAACAAAGCTTGCCTCTAGATACTATAGAACCATGGTAATGGAAATGGGACAACAAACAGCTCCTATTGTTACTATGGACAAATACATCTCAAAGATAGCAAATATGACACAAACAGAAGTTAGAGTTGAAAGACTAGCCTTAGAAATTGCAGAAAAAACAAAAGACAGTAATATTGCAGATGGAAAAGCTCCAAATGGAATTGCTGCAGCATATCTGTACGTATCATCAGTCCTACTTGGACAGAATGTACTTCAAAGAGATGTGTCAAGTATTGCAGGAGTCACAGAAGTTACTATCAGAAATAGATGTAAAGAGATTCTAACAAGTTACAAACTCAAAATAACTTTAAGACCATCTCTGGCCAAATAATACATCCCCTTTTCTTTTCATTTTATTTTTCAATATTAGATTAGGATTAGCTAAATATCGTCGGCATTATATAGAGAAGAGCAGTAATTCGCAACATGGCAGTCTTGGAAATAAAAGATCTTCATGTAAAAAGAGAAGGTAAAGAGATTCTCAAAGGAGTAAATCTAAAAACAGGACCAGGAGAAGTTCATGCCATCATGGGACCAAACGGTTCAGGAAAAAGCACGTTAGCATATACACTACTTGCACATCCAAAATATGAAGTAACACAGGGAGATATTTTGTTAGATGGAGAAAGTATCTTAAATTTAACAGCAGATGAAAGAGCAAAAAAAGGATTATTTTTAGGATTTCAATATCCAACAGAAGTTTCAGGAGTAGGATTTTCTCATTTTCTTAGAACAGCTTACAATTCATTAAGTAAAGCACTAGAAGGTGACGACAGAGAAGTGTTTATCACAGTTAGAGAATTTCAAAAATATCTTAAAGAGAATTTGGAAAAAGTTGGATTAAAAGAAGAATTTCTATCAAGATATCTAAATGAAGGATTTTCAGGAGGGGAAAAAAAGAGAGCAGAAGTATTACAAATGGCAGTATTAAAACCAAAAATTTCAATTTTAGATGAACCAGATTCAGGTCTAGATATCGATGCTGTTCAATCAGTAGCTCAAGCAATTAGTAAAGTATCAGGAAAGGATGCAACTGTAATCATTATTACACACTATGCAAGAATTTTAAAATTCTTAGACAAGTTAGACTTTGTTCATGTATTTGCTAGAGGCCAAGTATTGAAAACAGGTGATGCAACACTTGCAGATAAACTAGAATCTGAAGGTTACGAATGGGCATTAGAACAATCAGCATAATCAAATTTAACTACAAAAAATTTCTAAAATCATATTGATTTACAAAATTCAAGTTGAATTTTCTAAAGATCATTTTGAAATTGAAAAAAACAAAATCAAAATAGGGATAAAATCAAAACCAATCAAAGGTAAAGCAAATAAAGAAATCATAAAAAAATTGCAGATTATTTTAAAATATCATCCACATTAATTCAAATTAAATCAGGTTACAAATCAGATGAAAAAATCATCGAAATTCTAGAATAGAAAATCAAGTTTTTATTTAAATAGGGTTTGAAATGAAAAATAATATGTCAGAAAATGATGAACAGTATTATTTTAATTTCTCATTTTTCAAAGTAGACCCAAAATGGAGATGGATGGCAGATTTAGCAAAAGAAGAATCAGCAAAAGAAGTTGATAACATAATTAAAAATTCAGGAATAATGTTTAGATCATATTCCAATTTGGGACTTAGAGATGACACTGACTTTTTGTTTTGGTTTGCAGCAAAAACAATTGAAGAAATTCAAATAGTTATTGAAAAATTATACAAAACAGTATTTGGAAAATACATACTCCCTGCTAGGACATATTTGTCATGTACACGACCATCAATCTATGTTCAAGGAGCAAGAAAAGAACATGGTTTTTTGACAGGAATGGAACCAAAAAAACATGTGATAGTTTACCCATTTACAAAGACAAGAGAATGGTATCATCTAGATAAAGAAAAACGTCAGGTAATAATGGACGAACATATTGAAGTCAGTAAAAAATATCCCCAAGTAATTCTCAATACAACTTATTCATTTGGAATTCATGATGAAGATTTTATGTTGGCATTTGAAGTAGATGAAATCAGAGATTTTCAAGATTTGATAATGGATTTAAGAGAAACAGAAGTTTCAAAATATGTTAAAAATGATATTCCCATGATTGTTTGTGTCAAAAAAGATATTATTCCTTTGATTACCAGTTTAGGATAATTTCTAAATCAAGGATTGTCAAATTATATTCAAATTATTATCAAAATATAATTTCAAACATGCAAATCTCGGATAAACATAAATGATGAAATTTTAGATATTTAGTAAATCAAGGTAATAAAAAATGAAATACAAAAAACTAGGAAAAAGCGGAATTGAAGTTTCAGAGATAGGGTTTGGTGCATGGAGTATTGCTCTTGATTGGTGGGGTAAAAAAATCGAAGAGGATGAAGCTAAAAGAATGTTAAAAAAAGCATATGATTTAGGAATTAATTATTTTGAAACTGCAGATATGTATGGAAAAGGAAAAAGTGAGAAACTCATAGGAGAAGTTTTCAAAGGAATGAGAGATGAGGTAGTGATTTCAACAAAATATGGTTATGATTTTTCTAATGTTGAGCAAATTGGCCATACAGAATTACCACAAAATTATGATCCAAAATATACAAGAAAAGCATTAGATGCATGTTTAGAAAGACTACAAACAGATCACATTGATTCTTTAGGTTTACACAATCCAAAATTAAAGCATCTTAGAAACGATGCAACGTTTGATACAATTGATGAATTAATCAAAGAAGGAAAAATTAGGACAGCACAAGTTGCATTAGGTCCAGCAATTGGATGGACACAAGAAGGATTAGTAGCAATGGATAGACAGAGTGTGTCATCAGTACAAACAGTTTACAATATTTTAGAACAAACACCAGGAAATGAATTAATTGAAAAAGCAGAAAAACAAGATGTAGGAATTTTAGTTAGAGTACCAGACGCATCAGGTATTTTGACAGGTAAAGTCAAAGCAGATACAGTAATTCCAAGTAATGATCATAGAAAAGATAGAAAAGCAGAATGGAGAAAATCCGCGCTAGAAAAAGTAGAACAATTTAGACCGATTGCAGAACGTAATGGGTTAAACATTACAGAATTTGCAATTAAATTTATTCTGTCAAAAAACAAAATTGCTTCAGTATTACCAACAGTTGTAAGTGAAGAAGAGATCGAAATGTTTGCATCAATATCAGATGGAAAATATCTTAATACATCAGATATGAAAGAAATAGATGATTTGTATAACACATGGCCAGAATACGAGTTAAAGGCAACACCACAAGCAAATTAATTTACAGATGAAAAAAGAAACAGATTTCAAAAAAACTTTAGAAATTATAGAAGAGATGAAACTTGCCAAAATAGGCGAGTATAAAAAATGGAAATCAATAATTAGGAAAATTTACAATAATGAACCACTAAATCAATTACAAACAGAATATTTTTCAAATATGACAAGAATATACAAAAATTCAAGCATCACCAATAAGAGTAAAATATTTCATACAAAACTATCAGAACTAGATGAAAAACCACCATGTAAAGAATGTGGAGAAAAATCTAAATTTTATTGCAACATGAATGATCAATATTTTTGTACAACCCATATTGTAGGACATGATGAAAATGAACTGTGAGTATTACATGATAGAAGACTCTATTGAAAATTTATCTTCTACAAAATATTGTACACGTGTTTTTTTAAATTCACGTTCACTAAATAATATAGTATAATCATTTACTACAATTTGTTCTTGAATTATTTTTGCAACATCACCTGCTTCATCATGAGATTTGCAATGAATCATTGAAAAAACATTGTAAGGCCAATCAGGATAAGAAGGGCGTTGATAACAATGACTTACTTGAGGGAACGCACCTAATTTTGCACCTACTTCATCAATCCTTTCTTCAGGTACTTTCCAAACAATCATTCCATTTGCAACAAATCCTACATCTCGATGTCTAAGAATGGCAGCAAATCGTCTAATCACAGCAATATTTTCATAATAACGAATTTTTTCAAATAATTCTTCTTCAGTTATCCCAAGAATTTGGGCAGATTTTTGAAATGGTCTATCAATAATATCAAGATCTTTTTGTAATTCACGAACATATTTTTTGTCTTCATCAGTTGCAACAAAATCAACATGAACAATTTTTTTTTTCTTTTCAGAAGGTTTGATGTCTTGTTTTTTGTTTTCATTCATATCTAATTTCACACCAATTTTGAACATCTGAATTGTTGGGAGCATTCTAGTTGCTTGAACTCCAGGTAGTATTGAAAATTTATCAACCTCAGTTTTGACATTTGTACCTGGAGGAGTTGCAATAGTAAACCACAAATTAAAATCATGTTTTCGTTCATAATTATGACTCACACCAGGATGATTGTTTATGATATTTGCAACATCCACAAGTTTATCAGAATCAACTTTCATTGCTACCAAAGATGATTTGTAACCAAGTTTTCTAGTATCAAAAATTGCGCTAAGTTGTCGAATAACTCCAGCAGATTTCAATGTAATTAATTTCTCTTTAATTTTCTCAGGAGAAATATTAAATTTTTTTGCCAATTCATGATAAGGCATAGGAACTAGAGGGAAACTCCATTGAATTTCATTAAGAAGATCCTTATCTACGGCATCTAAAACAGTCAACAAAGAAGAATGTCGACGGTTCAATTAAAAATGTAACTAGATTTTGAAGATTTAGTTTGAATACATAAATAGAAATCTAGACTTTTTTGATCGATGATAGTTAACCTTAATCTTAGAAATAAGACTGTAGTTATAATTGGGGGAGGAAAAGAAGCACAAAAAAGAATTAATTCACTATTAAAGCAAAAGTGTAAAATCATAGTCATAAGTGAATATGTAGATTCTCAAATTATCAAATTAGTTAAAACAAATGAAATTATTTTAATTAAAGAAAAAATACAAGATATGAAATTTATCTCAAAATTAAAACCAAATATGATTATCACAACAACAGATGATAAAAAAATCAATCAAAAAATCATTAATAATGCAAAAAAAAGAAACATTCTTGCATATAGTTCAGATAATCCAGAAGAAAGTGATTTTTCAAATCCGGCAATTATAGATTTTGAAAAAATGATTCAGATTGCGATTTTTACAGGAGGGGTTAGTCCAGCAATCGCAAAAAAAATTAAAATTAAATCAGAAACAACATTTAAAAAAATTATCAATAAAGAAGATGTTGCTCAAATTAAAATTCAAAAGGTCGTAAGAGAAATTGCAAAAAAAACCATTGCAACTCAAAATCAAAGAAAAGAGTACATTCAAAGAATTATGATTGATAATGAGATTAAACAATTAATAAAAGATAATCAGATTAAAAAAGCTGAAAAAAGAGCGATCACGATAATGAAGGAATTAAAATGAATCAAAATATCATCAATGCACGTGTAACTTTTCGTAATTCACCAATTCATGTTCTTGAGCAATTTACGCTCAAAGATGTTGAAAATGCATATGAGCAATTCAAAAAACATTCAGAATTAGATGAATGTGTAATAATTCAAACATGTAACAGAATTGAGTTATTTGGAAAATCAAAATCAAATGATCATGAAAAAATTAAACGTATTTGGGCATCATTAACAGGTCTTGAAAAGGATACATGTGATGAAAATATGGAGTTTGTTGAAAATGAAAAAGCACTTCACCACTTGTTAAAATTAACATCGGGGTTAGATTCCATGGTTTTGGGTGAAGAGCAAATTTTAGGTCAAATCAAAAAATCAATTACATCTGCAAGAGAGATTAAAGCGTCAGGACAACATCTCAACACTTTATTTGACAAGGCAATAAGAGTTGGAACTAAAATTAGGAATTCTAGTGGGATTGGAAAAGGAGGTATTTCTGTAGGGTCTATGGCAGTAAAACTGGCAGAAGAAAATATTGATGAATTAAAAACAAAGAAAATTTTGCTAATAGGTACAGGGGAAGTGTCTACATTAGTTGCAAAATCACTACAAAGACGAGGGTATTTTTTTGACGTAACAAGTAGAACAATAAGAAGATCACAAACATTTTGTGAAACAATGGGGGGAAAATCAATCAAGTTTGAAGAAGTGTTATCAGGATTTGAGAATTACGACATAATTTTTGTAGCTACCACTGCACCATATTTTCTTGTAACACATGAAAGAATCACAGCAGCAATGAAAAACAAGATGAACGGAATGATGATTTTAGATCTTTCAAATCCTAGAACAGTAGATGAAAAAGTAGCAACGATAGCGGGTATCAAGTTAATGAATTTAGATCAAATTGCAGAAATGGTAGAAAAAAACATGAATGCACGATTAAACATGGTAAAAACCATTGAAAATATAATTAATGAGGAAGTATCTGTATTAGAAGCCTCAATGAAAAGATTAGATGCAGAACCGCTTGTAAAAGACGTATTCAAAAACATAGAATCTCTAAGAACAAAAGAATTAACAAAAGCACTTCAAATGCTCAATGAAAAAGATGAGAAAAAAATCAAAATAATAGAAGAATTAACAAAAGCAGTTGTAGAGAGTATTGTTTCAACACCAATGAACAACATCCGAAAAGCATCAGAACAAGGAAAGCCAGAGATCATAGATTTGGCAAGTAAACTATTTGACTATAAAAAACAAAATCAGACAGACTAAGATTATATTTTACCCAGAGTGAATTTCTAATATGTCATTTCCTGCTAAACGACTACGAAGATTACGAACTTCAGAAAAAATGAGAGAATTAGTTCAACAAACAACACTTTCTCCCAAGGATTTTATTTGTCCAGTGTTTGTTCAAGAAGATCTTAAAACTAGAATCAAAGTAGAAACAATGACAGAAATTGAGAGACTTCCAATAAAAGATGTCAATGAGGAAATAGAAGAAATTAGTGATTTAGGAATTCCAGCAATTATGCTTTTTGGAATTCCAACTCAAAAAGATGAAGAAGGTTCTTCTGCATTTGATGAAAATGGAGTAGTTCAAAAAGCTATTTCTCAAATCAGGGAAAATTTTGGCGACAAAATAGTAATTATGGCAGATGTTTGTCTTTGTCAGTTTACATCAACAGGGCATTGTGGTATAATTCATAAAAATAAAATTGATAATGATGTGAGTCTAAACACACTTGCAAAAATTGCAGTTAGTCAAGCAAAAGCAGGTGTAGATACAGTTTCGCCATCAGCAATGATGGATGGACAGGTTGCTGCAATAAGGAAAGCACTTGACGAAGAAGGTTTTACAGATGTTTCAATAATGTCACACTCAGCAAAACATCGTTCAAATTTTTATGCACCATTCAGAAATGCTGCAGAATGTGCACCAAAATTTGGAGATAGAAGTACATATCAAGTTCCATATACTAATGCAAGAGAAGCAATGCAAGAAGTAGAAACAGACATCAACGAAGGAGTAGATATCGTGATGATTAAACCGGCATTATCATATTTAGATTTAATTGCAGAAACAAGGAGACGGTTTAATATTCCAGTAGCAGCATACAGTGTTTCAGGAGAATATGCTTTGGTGAAAGCTGCTTCTCAATTAGGTTATGTAAATGAAAATAATATTACATCAGAAATTCTGACATCAATTAAAAGAGCAGGTGCAGACATGATAGTAACATATTTTGCAAAATCAGCCTCAAAATTCCTTCAACAATCATGAGAAACGACGAACGTTTTGAAATTCAAAGAGCATTTGATTTGCTACCACACGTAGTAGGTTCAAGTTGGGCAGTGATTTGGTTTAGAATGAAAGGAATCAAAAAACCAACACGTGAAGAATACAGAAATAAAGTATTAGAATATTTTAAAAAAATAGAACCAGTATTTGATTCATTGCCAAAAGAGGAAGAATTTGCACCAATTAACAAATACATTGAATTTAGAAGAAATAGTGAATATGAGAAAATAAAATCAGGTGAAAATAAAGAAGTAGAAACACGTTATGATAGATATGTCGATTATGG
>CALBNQ010000232.1 GCA_937896495.1 uncultured archaeon
TATTGAAATCATGAAAGATCAGGCAATCAATATGGTAACTGATTACATTCCAGATAGATCTGGAATGTAATTTTATGAATCATTTTCTTGAAGAAATTTAAATATTCATGTTTTACAAAATTGTTTTTAATTCATTTATTTTGTATTTGTGTACTTACAAGAAATTTTTGATTTTTATGACTGTTTGTTGTATTTTTGATTCAAGAATTATGTCCAAAGGTTAATTAGTCGTTCACTAATTTTTTCCAATAATTGACTAACTTCAAACTTACCATTTCGGATATTAAAGGAAAATCTATTACTAAAGAACTCAAAGATAGTGATGCTAATCCTTTGTTAGGATTACAATTAGGAAATGAAACTGATGCTTCTGTAGTAGGAATGACTGGTAAACTAAAACTCACTGGAGGAAGTGACAAATCTGGTGTTCCTATGAGAAATGATATTCATGGAGCTGCAAGAAATCGAGTTTTGCTTTCTAAAGGAGTGGGTTTACAAGATGCTGAAATTGGACAAAGAAAAAGAAAATTGATGCGTGGAAATACAATTTCTGAAGAAATTTATCAAATTAATTGTAAATTTGATGGTGAATTACCTGTTGAAGCACCTGCAGAAAATACTGAAGAAAAATCTGAAGATAAAAAAGAATAACTTAACATATACCGATTTTACATTTTGACTCATGCATTGGAGAGATACGCTTCCTGATTGGTATATTAAAAAATATGGATATCAACCATGTGTTAACATTGGAACTGCTGGTCACGTAGATCATGGAAAAACAACTCTCATTCAAGCACTAACTGGTTCATGGACTAGTGTACATAGTCAAGAATTAAAACGTGGAATTACAATCCGTGTTGGCTATTCTGATGCTGCTTTTTACAAATGTAAAAGTTGTGAAGAACCATTGGGATTTTCTACAACACCAAAATGTAATAATTGTGGAAAAGAAAGTGAATTATCTAGAGTTGTAAGTTTTGTAGATAGTCCAGGACACGAGAGTTTGATGGCAAATATGCTTTCAGGTTCTGCACTAATGGATGGTGCACTATTAATGGTTGCAGCAAATGAAAAAGTTCCTAAACCACAAACAAAAGAACATCTTTTAGCATTACAAACACTTGGAATTCAACAAATAGTTGTAGTTCAAAATAAAGTTGATTTACTTTCTTACCAAGAAGCACTAACAAATTATCAAGACATCACAAAATTTGTTAAAGGAACACATGCTGCCAAATCTCCTATAATTCCAATTTCAGCTCAATCTGGATTAAATGTTGATGCATTGATTGGTTCCATAGAATCAACAATCAAAACCCCCGAAAGAGATGAGAAAAAAGATACTGTAATGCATGTTTTACGTTCATTTGATGTAAATAAACCTGGAATAAAATTGAAAAATATCAAAGGTGGTGTAATTGGAGGAAGCTTAACTCAGGGAGTTTTTAATGTGGGTGATGAAATTGAAATCAAACCAGGAATCATTAATGAAAAAAAGAAATCATATGAACCACTATTAACAGAAATAACGTCATTGGGAACAGCAGCTGGAATTGTAGATTCTATAAAACCTGGTGGATTAGTTGCAATTGGAACAAAATTAGATCCTTCTATGACTAGAAGTGATTCATTTATTGGTTCAGTTATTGGAAAACCTGGAACATTACCTGAAAACTCTACAACATTAAAACTAGATGTAAATCTGTTTGATTCAGCTGTTGGAATAACTGAAGATGTTAAGGTAAAACCAATTCAATCTGGAGAATTACTTCGTCTTAACATTGGAACTGCTCCTGTATTGGGAAAAGTCACAAAAATTAAATCAAAAAATGTAGAAATTGAACTTAGAAGACCAGCATGTATTTTTGAAAATGGAAATGTGGCAATTAGTAGAAGGATTGATGAAAGATGGAGACTAATTGGTGCAGGAATAGTTGGTTGAAGTAATCTGTGACACTAATTTTTTAATTCATCTGGCAACTAAGAGAATAAAAAATATTGATAATTTAGATGTAGAGATAGGTTCAATCTCTTTTATAATTCCAGAAGTTGTTAAAAATGAATTAGTAAAATTACAACAAATTCCAGAAAAAAATCAAGAAATAACTGTAACACTGAATTTTATCAAAAAATTCAAAACAATTCCTATTTGTGGAAATTATGCAGATCAAGAATTAACCAATTATGTAAAACATAATAGAAGTATAATTGGGACAATGGATAAAGAACTCAAAAATAAAATCAAACAATTAGGAAGTTCAATTTTATCAATACATAACAATAAGAAAAAACTCAGAAGTGAGCATCGGCAACGTCTCT
>CALBNQ010000233.1 GCA_937896495.1 uncultured archaeon
CTGGTAGTACTTTTGAATTTACTTTTAATGATGCAGGAAGTTATGATTACTTTTGTATGGTTCATCCTTGGATGCTTGGTATAGTAAATGTAGAGTAATCTAACTCAATTTTCTAGATTAAATCAAAAATTCTGACGCATTAATTCCTTCATTAGTTATTTTTATCCAACGTGTCCTGCCAATTTTTTCCACTTCTATAAACCCCCATTTTTTCTCCAAAGGGGATATGATATTTTGATCCAAACTTGCAAATGTTGCTTGTGATTCATTTTCTGCATTAACTGAAATCAAATTATTTTCAACTGCAAGTCTTGCCATTTCTTTTTTAGACAATTTGCCGTTATTGTCTTTGATAATTTTTAGTGCTTGAATTAATTTGGAATCAGGTTTTTGTATCTCAAAAGTTGGTACTCCTTGAATCTCTTTGATGCCTTTAGAAATTGCTTCTCCTGAAAACCCTGTATACTCTTTTGCCTCAACATAATATGGATATACGTTAGAATTGTCATTAAACATTTGACATGCCATCATGGAACCAACTGATTGTATCTTACTTCCTGATGCTAAATTGACATAAACTGAATCATTTGATTGTGATTCAATTAGTTGTTTGACTGACTTTATAATTTGAAATAAATTCAATCTGTTATGGTATACTTTTTCAGTCTCGATGTTTAGTTTGTTTAATTTTTTGTCTATGGTATCATAGAATTTTGTTGCCTTGTCTTCAGATGGATTCTCATGAACAAGTAGGAATACTTTGTCTGCCTTCATTTCTTTGGCAGGTAACACTACTCTGTCAATTTCGTACCCAACTGGGGCAATATGTATTCGTAAATTTGTTAAATTAGGCATATTAGTATGGTTATTATGCATACTATTATACTATTCTATAATAATATTATCACACTAATTCTAGCATGAATACCCAAAATGTAGTATTAGATTCCTGTGTTGTCATTGACATCATAGAAAAACCAAAAGTGGCTTCTCAACTCAAAGCCAAGTTGAAAGGCAAATCAATCAGCATTATTTTGTGTGATGTTGTACTAAATGAAGTAAGACATGTAAGAGGATTATTCCCACAAGTAGTGGTCAGTAAAATCAGTACACTACTTGGACGTAAAGTAAAACTCACATCATCTACCATTCAAGATAGTGAAAATGCTAATTCCCTAACAGAACAATTTGCAATTTGTCATAATGGGGACAACAAAATTCTCAGCATGTGTCAATCAAGGAACTTCATTTTAGTAACCTTTGATAAAATGTTACTCAAGGCAAGTCAGTTTGTAGGGATACAAGTATTCTCCCCATTTACTGCAGGAGGAATTTAGAGATGACTAACATGTATCCTCGAATAATTAGAGAGTTTGATGATGACGATGATGATTCAATGTATTGGGGAGGAAACTAAAATGACAATTTTGTTTAAAAGAAATCATTTGTCAAATCATGATAGTATCGTATCATCATTTGCAAATCTAAAAGAGAAATTAGCAGAGTCAAAAAAACGGGGGAAGTTATAATGCGATACAAAAAATATTACACCATAAAGGAGTGGAGCAACTTTAGAAAGAACAACTACTTTGACATGCAACAATTACTATGTGAAAAGTATGATGTAATCCTAACTGATTATAAAACTAAAAAAGAAAAAATACTATCCATACTATCTCATATCAACTTCAAGAATTTTGATAAAGCAATTATACAATTCAATAAATTGTTTGCATCCTTTGGTGAGTCTACAGAACAACTAACACGAGAATTAAACCATTCCAAAATGGACAAGAAAAATTCAGTTCCTATTTGGGGAAAATCTGCTAATTCTGTGCCTATTTGGAG
>CALBNQ010000234.1 GCA_937896495.1 uncultured archaeon
TTCATTTTTCATAATCGCGTTAAGTGTTGGTTTTGCTGTAGGATTTCTTGACTCAATAATGGCTGTAATGGGTGCGAACGCAATAGGAAATCTACCAATTACAGTTGGCGGTTCTGGTTTAGCAGAATTTGGTGTTGTAGCTTATCTTAACAACCTAAACCCTTTCAATTTGGTAATCCCAGAAGAAGGTCTTGAATGGAATGCGGTAATTGGATGGAGAATTGCAACATATTATGTTCCAATTGTAGTTACATGGTTACTTTTAGTAAAACTAGCCTTGAGTAAAATATCAAAACCACAGGCAACATAGAAACCACTTTATTTTTGAATATTTTTTTCAATTCATGAATTTTAAAAATAAAATTATTTTAATTACAGGTGCATCATCAGGAATTGGAAAACAGACTGCAATTGAATTTGCAAAAAAAGGGGCTAATCTAATTTTAGTTGCAAGAAGAAAAAATAAACTTGAGTTAATTGCAAATGAATTAGAAAAATTCAATATTACAATTCTTGTATGCCAATGTGACGTTTCTGACAAAGTTCAAGTAAAAAACATGTCAAAAATTGTTTTAGAAAAATTTGGCACTCTTGACATCTTAGTAAATAACGCAGGTTTTGCAATTTATGGTTCTGTATCTGAACTTTCTATTGATGAAATTGAATCCCAAATGAAAACCAATTATTTTGGAATGATTTACTGTATCAAAAATTTTCTTCCACATATGTTGAAGAAAAAATCTGGACATATTGTTAATGTTGCATCTGTTGCAGCTAGTTTTGGTTTACCTGGAATTACATCATACTGTGGTTCAAAATTTGCCATGTTAGGATTTTCAGAAGGATTAAAACATGAATTAAAAAATTCTGGAGTTGATATTACGGTTGTAAGTCCAATCATGGTTAAAACCAATTTTTTTGATCATTCATCTTTTGATAAAATGTCATCAAATTTTACATTTTCATTAAGTTCTAAAACTGTAGCAAAATCGATTTTACAAGCATCAAATTCTCCAAGATTAGAAATTATTGTTCCTTCTTTTGCACGTGGTGTAATTTGGTTAAAAAATACATTTCCATATTTGATTAATCCACTCATAGGAAAATTTTTCAAAAATATATAATTCTGAAAAATTGCATTAATTATTCTTCAACATCAGTATCTACAGTCTCATTAGAGCCTACATCCATTAATTCTAATGATTTTAGATCAAATTGAAAAATTGCACTCATTTCAATTTCTTTTTCCTTCTCTAAAAACTCTGTTACTTTTTTACTTAATGGAGCTTTATGTTGATCAAAAATAAATTCATACACTTCACCTTTTAACAAATCATCTATCTTGATGTCTTTTGCTACATCCATTGTTACAATATGTCGTCCATCTTCAAGCCCATCATACAATTGAACATCTATTTTATTATCATCATAATAAAATTCTAAAATATATCCTGTTTTTTTCATTTCTACAGGCTTCTTAAATTTTGCATTCTGAATTTCATCAGTAACCCATTCTGGAATTTCTTCTTTCTTTTTTACCATTCTGACTCTACTAATTTTCTACTTTTTCTTTTTTACTTTTTGACCACCATTCAAGATAGTCATCATGTTTATCGTCACGTGTTCTTTCTTTTTGATTTAATTTGAATCTAATATCTGAAATTTCTTCTCTAGTAGCATATAGTCCACATCGTTTACAAATGAAATGCCTTCTATTTTTTTCATCCATTTTCATTGGAATATCAATCTCATCAAATAATTTGAATAAATCTTCTCTACCTCTTTCTTCCTCAGGTGTTTCTTCCTCATACTTTACTTGAATTTTCTTTTTCTCTCTTGCTGTACATTCAGGACAATTAGGCACTAAGATTCAACTTAATTTTTTCCATAAAAGCGTTCCCACATTCTTTATTGATCGATTTTATCTGACACGCGGATTTTTTCATCATCCCTTTCGGTCCGTTCGCCCATCGAAATCCCGCGTGTCAGATGAGCAAAATTATTAGAATAATGTTTTATCTCTTTTCTTCTAACATCTCAGCTGCAATTTTTGCTGAATTTTCTGCACCTATAGGGACAAAATTCTTCGAAAAATCTTTTAGATTATCTTCGAATTCATCATAATTTTCTTTAATATTTGAAATTGCATGTATTACCTGTTTTGTTTTTGTAACTAAAATTCCTAATTTCTTTTCTTCAGCCCATTTGATATTGTTTGTGTGTTCATCATAAATTGGTATTCCAATAATTGGTTTTGATTTTCCACCCATTATTTCACCCATTACTGTATGAGAACCATTTACAACTGCATATTTACATAAATCTAAAATTGAATTTTTTTCCTGTTCTGATAGAAATCCAATATCTATTTGTATCCAATCAATTTTTTTCTCAAAAGCATCTAAAATTTAATATTTTTTTCCATCTTTCCCTGTAACAGAATCGATACCTGATTCATTTCTTGCATGTGAAATAATTCTTTTTTCATTATTCATTTCATTTTGATGAAAAACTTCTTCATACCGTTGCCCAGTTCCATCATTTGTTGATTTGTTTCCTGTTCTCATCCAATACCCAAACTCATTATTTTTAATCAATTTTTCTAGAACTGTTTCATCTTTATTTTTAATTAAGTTATTATTTGTAAAATGTCCAACATACACAACTTTCTCTTCAGATTCTTTAATGAAATTTAGATTATATTCACACATTGTGTATGGTGGAGGAGAATCTGCAACAAGAATCTTTGAAGCTTTATTGATTTGTTTTGCTATAAAAATTAAAGATGGGTAAAGATATGATCTTGAATTATATAATTTTGGTCTGAATTGATTTGTTACAAACAGACTTGGAATATTTCTATTATTTGCTAAGATATTTGAACCCATATCGCCATCATTTATCACCAAATCAAATTTTTCTTTATTGTATAATTTTCTCTCTTCTCTTAAATAATTTATAATTTGTTTGATTAATGAAGGATTATTTTCAATTGGCAGTAGAATATTCATCAATGATTTTGAAACACTAGGACCAAATTTTCCGTCAATTGGGGTTGGCATTAAAATTTCATGAATTTTCTCCCTTTTCTCTGGAAATTTCTTTACCAGTTTTTCGTAAACATGATCTTTACTTGAAAAATGTACTTCTAATTGATCTTTAATTTGTACTGTTAAAGCATCATTTAGTCTCATCATGCGAGAATAATGACCACTGCCCCACGGATAGATGAATTC
>CALBNQ010000235.1 GCA_937896495.1 uncultured archaeon
CCTTTTCGTTCGTATGTTAATTCCTGTCAGATGTTTTACATGTGGAAATTTGATTGCAGATAAGTTTGATGAGTATCAAAGTAAAGTAAAGGCAGGAGAAGATTCATCTAAAGTTTTTGATTCATTAGGAATCGAGAGGTATTGTTGTAGAAGAATGTTATTAACAACTGTTGAAACAATTCAACAAGTCATTCCATTTTATGAAGCAATTCAGAGAAGAAAACAAGAAGTTCAATCTGAGTTAGAATAGATTGTCAAAAATTACATCCATTAAAGGACGAATTTTATTCAATAGTAGAGGAAGTAAAACAATCGAAGTAGACATTGAATCAGATGGAAAATTTTTAGGAAGAGTATGCGCACCATCAGGGGCAAGTGTTGGGAAATATGAAGCAGTAAGTTTTCCAAATGAAAAACCAGAAGAAAGTTTAAAAATTTTACAAGAAAATTCACAAAAATTTATTGGATTAGAGTCATCAGATCTCAAAGGAGTACATGATATTCTAAAGAGTTTAGATGAATCACCAAATTATTCAAAAATTGGTGGAGCATTAGCATTTGCTGTTACAATTGCATCAATGGAATCTGCATCAAAAGCATTAGAACAACCATTATTTCAAACACTTTCATCAGAATCATCGTTCAAATTTCCATTTCCTTTAGGAAATATTTTAGGTGGTGGGGCACATGCAGGACCAGGTACACCAGATATTCAAGAAATTTTAATTTGTGCAACTGGTTCAAAAACAATAGAAGAATCAATTGAAACAAATTTATCAGTTCATAAAGAATTGCGTCGTGTTTTAGAAAAAGAAGATCCTAATTTTACAAATGGCAGAGGTGATGAAGGTGGATGGGCACCAAAACTAGAAAATCAAAAAGCATTAGAAGTTTCTGCAAAAGCTTGTGAGAATTTAGGATTCACATTAGGAAAAGAAGTTTCATTAGGTGTTGATTTTGCATCCTCTACTCAATGGAACGAAGAAAAACAAAAGTATCTTTATGACAGAGCAGGATTTGAAAATTCTACAGGAGAGCAAATTGATTTTGCAGCAGACATTATTGAAAAATACAAATTGATTTACGCTGAAGATGCAGTTCACGAAGAGGCATTTGAGGATATGTCAGAATTAACTACAAAATTTCCACAAGTGTTGATTACTGGAGATGACTTGACAGTAACAAACAAAGGCATTCTATCAAAGGCAATTGATTCTAAATCATGTAATGCTGCAATTCTAAAAGTCAATCAGGCAGGTAGTCTTTTTGATGCTTTAGAATTTGCAGATGAGGCAAATCAAAATAATGTTAAATTAATCACATCACATAGATCAGGTGAATCAACGGATTCACAAATTTCACACATTGGTCTTGCTACAAAGTCAAAAATGCTCAAAGTAGGAGTTGTAGGAGGGGAAAGAGTGGCAAAATTAAACGAATTATTACGCCTATCAGAGCATGATTTAATACGCGGTATGGCAGAGATTTAAAATCGTCATGAGTGAACAAACAGAAATAACAGACATTAAGAAAAAAGTCCTAACTACAGGTATTCGAGTAGGTACACAAGTTAAGACAAAATTCATGGTTCCATTCATCACAAAGGCTAGTCCAGAGGGACTTTACATGTTAGATGTAGATATTACATTAGAAAAAATTCAAACAGCAGCTAAATTCATCAACAGATTAGGAACAGATAATCTCATTGTATGTTCAGGAAGACAATACGCAGAGACGCCAATTGAAAAATTCTGTGAAATGTTAGGTTCAAAACAACTTTTGGGAAGATTCATGCCAGGAACTTTGACGAATCCATCATTACCGTATTATATTGAACCAAAAATAGTATTCATTTCAGATCCACAAGTTGATGAACAAGCAATAATCGAAGCTACTAATGCAGGGATTCCAATTATAGGAATTTCAAATACAGATAATCTTACTTCAAATCTCGATTTAATTATTCCTGCAAACAACAGAGGTAGAAAAGCACTAGCTACAGTGTATTGGTTATTGGTACGTCAAATTCTCATTGAGAAAGGGAAATTAAAAGAAAATGAACCAATGAAATATGAAATAGATGATTTTGAAACAAAGATCACTGAAGAGGAAATCGAATAAATTCATTTAGTATCCACTTGAAATCTAAAGCATCAGCACCAGGAAAAGTAATTTTATTTGGAGAACATTTTGTTGTGTACGGCGTTAAAGCTATTCTTTGTTCAATTGATAGAAGAGTAACAGTAACTGCAGAAAAAATTAAAGAAAGAAAAATTTCAATTAAATCAAACATAGGGAATTTAGAACTAGAGCCCGGTAAAGCGATTAAAGAAATTGATTCGCCATTAAAACCGTTTTATTATTTAGCAGACAAAATTCTTCAAAAAAGAGATTCAGGGATAAAGATACAAGTTGAATCAGAAATTCCACTAGGAGTAGGATTAGGATCATCATCTGCATGTTGTGTTGCAGGAGCAGCTGCAATTTCTAAATTATTTTCAGAATTATCAAAAGAAGAAATTTTAGGAATGGCAATAGAAGCTGAAAAAACTATTTTTCAAAATACATCAGGGGCAGATTGTACAGTTTGTACATTTGGAGGAATAATGGAATATGATAAAGAGCATGGGTTTTTAAAAATAAAATCTGAACCTAATTTTCATCTAGTTATTGCAAATTCCAATATAGAACACTCCACAGAAGTGATAGTAAAAGATGTTAAATCATTTAAAGATAACAATGAAAATGAGTTTTCAAATCTATGTAATAATGAACATGAATTAATTAAAGAGGTATTAGAATTATTAAAAAAAAATAAAATCAAAGAATTGGGAGAAAAAGTCAATCAAAATCAAAAATATCTTGAAATAATTGGAATATCAAATGACAAAATAAGAAAAATGATTGAAATAGGAAATGAATCATCATATGGTACAAAAATTACAGGTGCAGGTGGAGGAGGATGTGTTTTTGCTTTAACAGATAATTCAAATTTGGATAAAACAATTAAACGATTTAAAGAGAAAAATTATGAATGTTTTTCAGTAAAAATAGATTTTCAAGGACTGAATACTTTTTAATTGACTGAATATTTTGAAACAGCATGATTCTAATAAAATTAGGCGGTTCAATTATTACAAATAAAGAAAAACCATTATCACCTAGGAAAAAAACAATTGATAATCTTGCTAAAAATTTAAAAAAAATCAATGAGCCAATAATCATTGTTCACGGCGGGGGATCTTATGGACATTATTGGTCTGTAAAATACGATATGCATACGAAACCTGCAAAAACC
>CALBNQ010000236.1 GCA_937896495.1 uncultured archaeon
TGGTTGTCATGATGCAAAGAGCAGGAGTGCTACAAAGAAACGTGTAACTACTAAAAAGAAAACAGCATCAGGTTCTAAATCAGTAAAAATTGGCGATTTTTCTTTCTAAATTCTAACTTTACCTGCGCCCTTTATAGAATTGTGTCTAAAATGAATTGATTATGATACAAATCCATCTTATCGAGGGGCAATGTATCAGCAATATCAGCATCTTTCATCGTGCTATTTCCTGCCACATAATTTGAACTCGAAAAACTGATTGAATAGCAGGCATAATGTTCAAATAAATAATCCCAATTGGGGGTTTCTGATCTTGTTTAAATGTTAGGTCAACTACAATTTGTCGGGGGCCATCAATTGCAGAGGATGTCATCATTAGAGTATAGGCCAATTTTTCTTATTGTTTTTACTGTTGTAGTGTTTTTCTTTTCATCCACATTTGTTTTGGCACACGCAGAATGGTATGATGACTCTTGGGAGTACAGAAAGAAAATCACTCTATCTCTAAACACTGTAATCTCAAATGATCTTACGGACTTTCCAGTTTTGATTAGCATTACTGATCCTGACCTTGTTCAAACCAATGAGGCACTCGGTCGAGATATTATTTTTACAACATCTGATGGAACAACAAAACTCTTTCACGAAGTAGAGCGATTTGATAATACCACTGGTGAGATTGTTGCATGGGTTAACTTTCCAATTTTGTCAGCAGCATCTACTACAGACATTTACATGTACTACAAAGGAAATACTGTAGGATACAATTCTGCTGATGTGTGGAATGATGATTATGTTGTAGTTTGGCACCTAAATCAAACATCAACTGGAACAAACTCAGAATTCAAAGATGCAACTGATAATGGAAATGATGGTAGAGGTGGTGGAGGTAATGATGTGGGTCATAGTATGGGCAGAATTCCCCATCTTACTAATGGACAGATTGGTCAGGGTCAGGAGTTAAAGGGTCCAACAACTACTGGCAATGGACAAGGAAGTGGAGATTTTATTTACAGGAATTCACTAAATGGAATGCCTGCTAGAGATTTTACAATTGAGCTTTGGGTTGGAGACATAGTGAATGTTCCTCCTGGAGGAAATGTTGCTTTGTATAATGACATGGTAAGTGTTTGTTATGATGCTGGATCTACAAATGGTCAATGGCAGAACCATATTAGTTTGTGGAGAGCAGAAAATGTAAAAATGAAGATTAGAACCGATTTCTTTGTCAGTACTGCCACTCCTGGACATCCTGTCCAAGATGACAATCCTGCAGCATTTACAAATTGGAATCACATTGTTGCAGTATACAACCAAAAAGATGCAGATGGAACACAAGGAAACAGTCAATTGTACATTAATGGAGTATTGGTAAAAGAGGAAAATCGTTCAGGAAATCTCAATCGAGACACTCAGACAGATAATTTGAGAATGGTGCTTGGAGGAGACATTGATGCTCAGGGTGGGAATAATTGTGGTAGAGTTAACAACGAACTCAAAGGAAAGGTTGATGAGTTTAGAATTTCCAGCGGACTGCGTACAGCTGACTATGCTGCTGCCAGTTATTACAACCAGGGCGACCCATCAACATACTTGACATTAGGGGGGCAAGAGACGATGGCAACTCAAGAGGATTCCAATAATGGCAGGGGCAGCAACCACTGTACACCGCCAACCATGGGATATCGTGATGATGATTCTTTTGTAAGAGTGGTGGAGGATGGATTTGCTTTAAACAAAGTTCCATTTGAGGTGGAACACTATGCTCAGTCAGGAACTCTTGTATACACAAAGACGGGAGCTGAAAACCATATTCAGTTAAAAATTTACGAAGACCATGGAATTGAAAACATCTCAACTGCAATTGTATTTTTAACACTTGATGAACCTGATGTGTATAGGAATCTAGTTAGTTTGATTTGGGAAAACCCATGGGACCAAAAAAAGTCACTTACAGTACTTGACAAGTATGGTCTTGTCTCTGAGACTCATGGTGATTTTGAAATTGATGGAGACCAACTAATTTTGAACTATTATTTCAAAAAGAATTTCCCCATACCAGAATCAACAATTGGAGTAGAACTTAGAGACCATGACAAATGCATGAAAAGGTACTATTTTGAAAATGTCTTTGAAGTTCTAGGCAAACCGCTAATCCCAACTGATGGATTGATAATTCAAGACAATACTGTTGAGAATTTTGTCAAAGATACATTTGAAAGTCCAATTGGCTCAAACAATACTAATGTTCATTTGGTGGAACTCTACAAAAAGTATTCTCACGAATTAAACATAATTCCAATAGTTGACACATCCAAAATTGGATTTAGTGAAAAGTTGACTCAAAAATATCTTGACAGGATTGATAGAACAGTAGAACAAAACAACTTGCAATTACTTCAATCTAAGGAATTAGTCACAGATGATTCTGAATCTGACATTTCTCCAACTGATACGCCCAGGGTTGAAGACTCTTTACTAGAATCTGAGGAACTAAGGGCACTTCAGGTAATGGATAAGATTACTGGACGGGGGGTTTTGATGAATTCTAATGGCGGAATTCACAATTGGAATGACTATCCAACAATCTTTGTTCCTGACTGGGTGAAAAACAATGCAAAGCAGTGGTCTGAGGGTTTGATTTCAGATGAGCAATTCTCAAAGGGGCTGGAGTTTCTTTTAAATGAAAATATTTTGAAGAAAAAACCAAACTCAAAATTTGACGGGTATGATTTCCCAACATGGCTCAAGCAGTATGCAGGTTTTTATGGAGACGGTAAAATTAGCGACACAGAATTTCTTGATACCATTAACTATCTAATTGAAAATAACATCATCTCAATTCGTCCAGACTAGATGAAGACACAATATTGTAATAATCTAAAATTCGTCACATAACATTGGAAACAAGAATCGTTTTCCACATAGATTTTGACTACTTTTATGCCCAGTGCGAAGAGATAAGATCACCAGAACTAAAATCAAAACCAGTTTGTGTATGTGTTTTTTCAGATAGGGGCGGAGACAGCGGTGCAATTGCAACTGCAAACTATACTGCCAGAAAGTATGGTGCAAAATCAGGAATACCAATAGTTTTTGCCAAAAAAAGATTAGAAGAGAGAAAAGACGCAGTTTTCCTGCCTGTAGATTTTGATTATTACTCTGAAATGTCTGAAAAAGCAATGAAGATCATGGAAGAGTTTTCAGATGTTTTTGAATATGTGGGAAGAGATGAGGAATACGATTAACCATGAAAAAACCAGTAAAGCCAAAAAAACCAGTTAGACCAAGAAGATAATCTACTGGATTTTCCAGTCGATTTGAGTTTCTTGATTATCCATTATTTTCCCATGTCTTTTAC
>CALBNQ010000237.1 GCA_937896495.1 uncultured archaeon
CTATTTCTGCGCCTGTTTTTCTTAACACCAAATCCATTTTTGATGACATTTCAGTTTTTTCAGGATTTATTTCAATTAATTTTGCACTGTTTTTTTTTGCATAAATAGGTAAAGTGTTTGCAGGCGATACTACAAGTGAAGTTCCAATAATAATCATCAAATCACATTGACTTGCTTTAGCAATTGCATTTTTCCAAACATCTTGTGGTAATGATTCACCAAACCAGACTACATCTGGTCTAAGCATATTCCCACATTTACATAAAGGAGGAATTTGAGAAAATTTTTCTATCTGACTACTTTTAAAATTACATACTGTGCATTTTATTTTCATAATACTCCCATGTAATTCAAATACATTTGAACTACCTGCTTTTTGATGAAGTCCATCTATATTTTGTGTTAAAATTGTAACTGTTGCATATTTTTCAAGTTCTACAATTGCCTTATGTCCTTGATTTGGTTTTGCTGAAAAAATATTTTCTCTCCGTTCGTTATACCACTCCCAAACAAGTTTAGGATTTTCATAAAATGCTTCAATTGTAGCCAATTTCATAGGATTATAATTCTTCCAAAACCCATCTTTTCCTCTAAATGTAGGAATTCCACTTTCTTGTGATACACCTGCACCTGTTACAACAACTATTTCTTTGATTTCTTTAATTTGTTTTGTAATTTCTTCAAACATTATTTAATTTCTATTTCTAAAAGATCTCTTGCAGTAATTACAGAATCATGAATTTCTTCAGCTTCTTCCAAATGCCCTTTTTCATCTTTGTATCTAGCTGAAAAATGTGTTAAAATTAAATTTTTTACTCTTGCATTTTTTCCTAATATTGCAGCCTGTTTTGCAGTAGAATGACAAGTATCTTGTGCTCTTTGTTTTTCTTCATTGAGAAAAGTTGAATCAAAAACCAAGTAATCACATTCAGTGAAAAACTCTTCCAATTTTTCAGTAGGCATTGTATCACCGGAAATTCCTATTCTTTTACCAGGACGTTTTTGTCCTAAAACTTCTTCAGGTTTGATTATTTTTCCATTAATTTCAATTTGATTACCATTTTGTAATCTATTCCATAATTCTCCTTCTGGAATTTTTAATTCATTTGCTTTGTTTACATTAAATCTACCTGGTTTGTCTTTTTCTTCAAATAGGTATGAATACGCTGTAATTGAATGATTGGCCTTACATATACGAATAGAATATTTCCCGTTTTCAATAAGTTCTTCATCTTTAATTATGTTGATCAAAATTGGAAATGATAAACCAAAATTTAGTACTTTAATATTTGCAGCAATAAACTCATCAATTCCATTTGGGCCAAAAATTTCTAAGGTCTCAGTTCTATTTTGCATCGACATTGTTTGTAATAATCCTAAAATTCCTACACAATGATCTCCATGAAGATGCGTCACAAAAATTTTCATTTTTTTATTCCATCCTAAACC
>CALBNQ010000238.1 GCA_937896495.1 uncultured archaeon
TTTTTGAAAGGATCGTATTTTCCATACATTGGATTTGCAGCAGCTAAAATTGATGTTCTAGCATTTAGTGTTGCAACAATTCCACCTTTTGCAATACTTGCAGATTGTTGTTCCATTACCTCGTGTAATGCACTTCGGTCTTCAGGTTTCATTTTATCAAATTCATCTATACTTACTAATCCTTGATCACCAAGTACAACAGCGCCTGCTTCTAACATCATAATTCCTGTTTTGTCTCTAACAACTGCAGCTGTTAGTCCTGCAGCAGTCGAACCTCTACCTGAAGTATACAAACCTCTAGGTGCAATTCTTGCACAAAACTTTAACATTTCACTTTTTGCAGTTCCAGGATCACCTACGAGAAAAACATTGATGTCGCCTCTGATTTTACTACCGTCACCCAATAACCGTTGATTGGAACCTACAATAAGTAACAAAATTGCTTCTTTGATTAATGATTGTCCTTGAATATGGGGAGCAAATGAATCAATTAATCTTTGATAAACATCAGGGGTTTGACCTAATGCCTTGATCATTTTTTCATCTTCTGGTGAAATTTCTTCTCTTGCAATTTTTCTATCAGTCTTTATTCCACGACCGCCTAAAAATTCAATATTATTTCCTTCAATTCTCAACCGATATAATCCACTATGACCTTTTTGTATTCCAGCTACAGATTCTTGTTCAATGCGTACAACACCAGTAAGAATGATTCTATCGCCAGGTCTGGAACTATCTACTAAATCTTGTCTAATTGTCACATCGATATAATGAGGGAGTTGCCCAGGAGGTAAATCCTCAGGAAGTTCTTGTAATCTAAGAATTTGAAAATCAATAAACTTACTTGCTTCAGGTTTTAAATCAAAATCTCGGTGTTTACAACTGGGATTATCACATACAACAGGAATTTTTACATCCATTCCCTTTAGTTGAATTACTTTAGTTTGATGTTCATCAGGACATACAAAAATTAGTTCTTTTGCCAATGGTTTTACTTCTGATGCTCTAACTACCATTCCTGAAACACTGGTAAGATGTCCAATTGTTTCAGCAGTTATTTGTCTTAAACTTCGTTCTAATGGAAAATTAATTAATCTTGCACGAACTTCATCTTTAATTTTTTCTGCATAATCAGGAAATCTTGTTTGTAATGCTTCTTTAATTGCTCTTGAAAAAGCATCAAAAAGTCTATCAGGATTTTCTGAAAAAATTGCTTCAATTTCAGGTTCGATCACCAAGTCGTTATAATCAACAATAATGTATTTTGAATTTTTAGGCATCATCTCATCTATTTCTTCAACATATTTGTAAACACCATGTTTGTCTTTGAATCTAACAAGAAAATTTTTTACTTTATCAGATAATGCAGAATCTGTAAATGTACTAGTTTGAGTTTTACTCATTTAAATCACCAGTGATTTGTTTCTCAAATTCTTTACTGTTCTCATAAATTGTTTGATAGAAAATATTTTCTTCAACAGTTAATTT
>CALBNQ010000239.1 GCA_937896495.1 uncultured archaeon
GAAAACAACGGTGAAAATAACAAACGAAGGTAAAAAATCGTTTTATTATCAAAGTAAAATTAATGGGGTCAATGTTAGTTATGAAAAAGGAAATTTTCAAGTGAATTTAATTTTTAATTAACTATATCTTTGGAACGAGAACATTGGCAATGGCACAGATTTCCAAAATACCAACATACCCGCAAAACAATTATGTTAAAAAAATAATTAAAACTATACACGTTTTGCAAAAATAAAATCTAGTGCAATGCATACAAACTAGATAAATGCATTAGAAAAAAAATTTCACATATGTCAATAGAGGCACAGTATGATCAATTCATCTCAACAATGAATCAATCTATTGCAAATGTTGATCCATATTTGGCAGTAAAAATCATGTATCTAGAAAGAAAACTTCCTGATGCGTCTCCAAGAGTAGAATTGGATATAGATTACAATGATGGTGTTGATTTGGAAAGAAAACGAGAAATTGTTAGGTTTCGATATGGCTTTCCAATTCAACCAACAAAACATGGGTTAACTGCAGTAGGACGAATCAATATGGGAATAATTGAAGAATTTGCAAAAGACAAAGATGTAAAATATATCACAGGTAAAGCAAGTCCTTCATCATATTGATTTTTCTTATTTTTCAAATTAGATAATTGGAATAACTCCTGCATTCACCAAAAATTCCATTGCAGTTACAAATTCTTCATTAGTGATTAATCCTTGTGACCACCAACTAGTATGATTTTGAATCCATGAAGGTATGGAATCATTAGAATTTTCTAAATCGTTATTAATTGAAATTTCAATAACTCTATAATTTATCATAGATATAATTCCCGTAAGAAATTCCTCATCGGAGAGCAATCCTTGGGACCATAAACTAGCATCATGTTTTATCCAATCAGGAATGAATTGTTCAGATGGAGATGTAACATTTGGATCAAACCCTTTTACAATTAGATTACCATCTGCTTGTTCATGAAGATAAAAGGAAACATGCCAATTTCCCCACTCATCCATACTCTGAATTGATTTAATGGGTTTTTTTTCTAAAAATACCTGGAATTTTTCATCATCAGAATAACGTGGAAACTCAAAATTTATGAAATATTCAGGTAATGGCCAACCTTGATTTAACCAAAAAGATAATTCTTTTCCTGATGTATCAAATTCAGGATATGAAATCAAAACTCCAGAATCATATCGAATATCAAAGGTTTCACCATTTCTTTGAGTATTTAGTACAATTACAGTATCAGTTCCTATTGCAAAACAACTGTAATACCATACCTTATCTGCAACAGAAGTATCAGGATACATCGAGAACTCTCTAATTTCACCAGGTTTGAAATTAATAATTGGCAGAGTACTTTTTCCCATATCCAACGTTTCATCATCATATCCATGAATTATTGCAAGAATATCTACATCAGATATGGTCTCAGTTCCTGAATTAATTATACGTCCAGTAAGGTGTCCGTCATCATGCACGATTAAGGTTTTATCGTAAATTACATCTATGAGAATATCATTTGTAATAGTTTTTTGAAATGAAATTTTAGCAGGTTCAAGTATTGGTGAGATATCTGAAATTTCGGGAAATTTAATTTTGAACGGAATTTCATTTCCAGAAACTAATGGAGGGAGTTGAATAGTTCTAGTAATCTTTTGTGAATCATTAGTTATGGGAATTGATACTGTAGGAATTATTGAATAATCTAAATTATTTTTTACATTACCCACTACTGTAAAAATTCCAGTTGAATCAAAAAACCCCACATACTCATGAGATGGAATAAAAACATCCACAGGTTCAGACACATCTTTTGGTTTATCCCATACATCAGCATTAGCAGATGGAGTAATTATGATAAATGTAAAAATTGTAAATACCAATAGATATGCAAATGAGGTATTTTTAGACATGATATAATTTGAAAATACCTATTAACTATTTTGGTGTTTTCATAAATATATTCAAATTTTAATTTTAGAATCAATTTGGGAATTATGTTAAATAGATTTTCAGAGTAAGTGATTCATGAAGTGTTTAGATTGTAATCATGAAAAAGGAAAATGCACTTGTTTGTGTTGTTGCTCTATTTCTCAAATTGGATGTCCTTCATGTATTTTACCTGTATTAGGGTACAGGCAGGTCAAAAAGATCATTAGAAAATTGAAAAAATAAAATAAAAAATTAGATTATTTTACAATCAAAACAGGTACTTTTGCTTTGTGAATTACATAGTGTGATGTACTTCCCAAGAACATTTCTTTTGAAGAACTCATTCCTCTAGCACCAATTACTACGATATCAAATTTACCTTTATCAATTTCACTTACAATTGATTGACCAATTTTACCACCGCTTGTTTTGTATTTGAACGAGACTCCTGCTTGTTGTACTTTTTTCATTGCAGGACCAACAGATTTGATTGCTTTCTTTTGTGCTTCATCTTTCATTTTTTGTGTATATTTTATTCCAGCAGCTACTGGTAGATGAAATACATATAGTGCTGTAATTTCAGCACCTGAAGGTTTTGCAATATCTATAGCACGAGCAATTCCCCTTAGAGAATTATTAGAGCCATCTACAGGAACCAAAATTTTGTAAATTTTTGCCATAATGAAATTTCATAAATTCTAAATATAAGAATTTGGTAAATATTCAATTATTGAACATTGAAAAATTATATTTTTAAAACAAGTACAACAAAAATTTTCAAGAGGTATTTTTCTGTAAAACAAATTACTACTTACCAGGTAAATCACAGTATTCATCATTAAGTAAAATAGCATTTCTTGAATAATCCACATTGACTGCAATTACTATAGGACCACCAGTAGCATGCGTTGCTTTCTCAAAAATATGCTCGAATTCTTTAGTTGAATTCACTTTAAATCCAGTTGCACCAAAACTTTCAGCTAATTTTACAAAATCAGGATTACTGAATTTTGTAAATCCAGTTTTACCAAACTCCATTTTTTGCTTTAATGCAATTAATCCATATTCTTCATCAACCCAAACCACGATAATTATGGGTAATTTCAAACGTACAGCAGTCTCTAATTCTTGTACATTCATTAAAAATGCACCATCACCACACATAGAAACAATATTTTTTTCAGGATGTACAATTTGTGCAGCAATTGCACCAGGTAATGAAAAACCCATCGAGCAAAAGCCGTTAGGAATTATGCAAGTATTTGGAAAATACGTGTTGTAAATTTTTGAAATCCATAATTTATGGACACCAACATCAGAAAGAACAATATCTCTATAACCCAAAATTTTTCTTACTGTTGTAACTAATTTTTCAGGTTTTATTGGATATGAGGTATCCTCTTTATATTCAGATATTTTATGCGATACTTCTGTTTTTATTTTTTTGAACAATTCAGGTATATCACGGAACGGAAAACAAGTAATACCAGGATCTCTTTGTTTTTCTTTTTCTAATTCAGATAAAATCAAATCAATACTCAATTCAATGTCTGCTGCAATTTCTACAGTAGGAGGATAGTACGTATCAGTTTCAGCTGGGGTAAAATCAATGTGGAGTATTTTTTTATCCAATGAATGATTCCAAAACTTTGGACTGTATTCTACCAAATCATATCCTATTGCAATAACTAAATCAGATTCTTTCATTGCCAATAATGCATGGTCTGCTTCTTTAATCCCGATTGTTTGTAAATGACGTGGAGATTTATCAGAAATTACACCTTTTGCCATGAATGTATTCATTGAACAAATTCCAGTTAGTTCAACTAATTTTCGTACATAAAATGTTGCATTTTCTCGAATACAACCATTACCTACAAGGATAAGTGGTTTTTTTGCATTCAAAATTAGTTGTACTGCTTTTTTTATCAAAAACATGTTAGCAGGTGAACGTAATGTTTCAGTTGGAGTGATGGGTAAAATATCAGAATTCATTTTTGCAATATCTTGAGGTAATTCAATGTGAGTTGCACCTACTTTTTCTTCAAGTGAAATTTTAAATGAACGCCTAATAACTTCGGGAATACTATCTGTACTTCGGATAGACCAATTCCATTTTGTGATTGGTTTGAACATGGTGATTACATCCATGTTTTGGTGTGATTCTTTGTGTAGTGAATTTACACTAGTTTGACCAGTTATTGCCAGTACTTTGGATCTATCCATGTTTGCATTTGCAATTCCAGTTGTCAGATTTGTAGCCCCCGGTCCCAAAGTTGCAAGACATACCCCCACCTTTTTGGTTAATCTCCCATATACATCAGCCATAAATGCTGCAGATTGTTCGTGTCTAGTTAGAATAAATTGTATCTTAGAGGTTAGTAAAGACATCATCATGTCTGCATTTTCCTCACCAGGAATACCAAAGATGTAATCCACACCTTCTGATTCAAGGCACCTTACAAACAAATCAGATGCTTTCAAGATATCATAAATTCAGAATTTATTCCATATAGTTATTTTACCAATTTCAGTTGACATGAGAATTAATTTTACTTAAGAAAATCAAACAAAAATTTCTACAAATATTTAAAATAGTTTGAAATAAAAAATAGACAAATCATTCATGGTCTTTTTATGTAAAATTACACAACAATAATTATGAAAAATACTGAAAGAACATTAACTTGGGAAGACCTTTCGGGATTGTCTTTTCTAGTTACAGATGAATCTGGGAATTGAGTAACAAGAAAACTCTCTTTTCTGATTGGTTTTGATAGATTGTTTGTATAATTTTTGGAATTTTACGAAAATCAAATATGGTGGCATAATTTGTGCCTATTCATGGATGGAGTAGATGTTGAGATTTTATGGACTTTAAAACAAACTGAAACTCATTATCTAAAGGAATTAGATATTCGAAAAAATAATCCTAAACTGACTGAAAGTGAAGAATTAGAAGCAAAACTTCGTTATTTAGAAGAGGGAAGATACATTGAGGCAGTGCCAGCAGTATTTGGTTCTGGGCATATCCTAAAAAAAGCAGGAAATGATTTGTTTTGGAATGCTAATGTAAAAAAACAGATTCTAAGTTTTCTATACATCGATAATTATGATTTGAGTGATCTAAGTAGATTGACAAATAAAAAATCTGAAATAATTTCAAATCTTATTGAATCATTAGAAAAACAACAAATTCCACTAGTTGAAAAATCATCAAATAATATGTTCGCAATTACGTCATCAGGTGAAGAATACATCAAAGATAATTTCAAACAATCCCCAGTAAACATAGAGTCATTTAGTCAAATCAAGATTGGACAAATAAACATCAAAAATTTTGAAACAAAAATTGATGAATTAATCCTCCAGGTAAATAAAGAACCTAATTTATCAAAAGAACAAAAAACCACTTTCAAGGAAAAATTAACGGATTTAAAAAATTCTTGGCTAGAGACTGAAAAGTTTGGACAGCCATTATCTGCACAATTAACAACGTCTGCATTAAAGGAATTATTCCCAAAATCACCTGTTTAAAAATTAATTATAAAATAATATTTCTAAAAATTAAAGTTGTAAATTATTGTAGAATAATTTGGATTAATTATCATCCATATCATCATGACAATCATCTTCACAATCCATGTCACCATGTTTCATTTTATCATGATCCATCTCATCATGATTCATTCCTTCACAGGATTCATTGTTATGTTTCATCTCATCATGTTCCATTCCTTCATGATCCATTCCTTCATGATCCATTCCTTCATGATCCATTCCTTCACAATCCATATCACCATGTTTCATCTCATCATGATTCATTCCTTCATGTTTCATTTCACCATGATTCATTCCAGACATATGTTCAGACATGTCCATTTTTTCCATCTTTGTTATCATCATAGATATTTTTTCTAGGAATTCTTCTTGTTGTGTATCATCCATAGATTGCCACATTTGAGACATTTGAGATTGATGATTCATATGAATTTCATCCATCTTTTCAAACATTTTATCTAATTCTGATGTATCTTCATAAACATCCCATGCCTTGATTCCACCTTCAAGAACCTGAAAATCAATATCATTTTGAGCAAGTGCATAAGTTGCAATCGTTGCTCTATTACCTGAACCACAAATTACGATTACTGGTTTATCAGTTGGAATGTCATTCATTCCGTTAATTTCAAAAATTTCAGATAATGGTATATTTACACTGGATTCAATTTTAGTTACGTCAATTTCTTCAGGTTCTCTAACATCAAGTAAGTATAGGTCTTCATTTGCAGATATTTTCAATGATAATTCTTCAGAATTGATAGTTTTTGCACTAGTTGTAGTTGTCAATTCTTTATTCCAATTATCTAAACCGCTTTCCAAAAAGTATGTCTTGATTCCTTCATTTGACATTTTTTTTGCAATGTATTTTGCATGCACTCCATCACTGTCCACTAGAACAAGTTTTTTGTCAGATGTAAAGTCAGGTAATTTTTTCTGTATGGTGCTGATTCTTTTATCAAGTGTATCCCCATACAAATAATCAACTGACGAGCCAGGAATGTGTCCTGCAGAATATTTTGATTCATCTCTAATATCTACAATAAAAATTTCATTGTTTTGTAATTTTTCATAAACAGTATTTGCATCCAAAGCATATTGATTTTCTAAGGGTTGAATGTCTTGAGTGGAATTCATTGAACTACCAATTAAAATTCCTGCAATTACAGATACAATTACTGCAACTCCAATAATTATGATCTGTTGAGATTGCATGGATTCAAACCTGAAAAATTATTATAAAAACCTTCAATATTTTATCAAATTCAAATGTGAGTAATAGAATATGGTATGTATACTATAACCGTCCATAAATCATGTGAGAAAACAATTCTATTTGATTATTCCCGCAGTTGGGATGTTGTTTGTTATGACAAATGCACTTTTTGGATACATGATTTTTGATGCAGCGTATGAACAAGATATTACAAAATATGCCATCTATGTTCATTTTTATCCCGACTGGAAAAGTTATCCTGGAAATATTTTATTTGAAATAACAAATGTATGGTCAAATTCAAAAGATTCTACAAATATTCAAAACTTTTCAATGAAATCCCTAGATATTTCACCAACTAATGACTATAATTCAAATCAACTTCAAATGCAACATCAAAAGTCATTTGTCGAACTAAAACATGATTTTAGTGGTTGTACTGCAAATTGGAAGCCAATATCATATGTCTATGCAGTAGATTATCTTCGAAATTATATTGAATTTATCCAAGGAACAACACAAAGTGTTGACCCATATGTTCAGACTCTACCTAATTTAGAAAATGAAAATTATGGTTTATCTCACCAAAATAAATTAGTTAAATCAGGGTATGTACAGTTTATTCCAATTTGTACAACTCAAGAAAATACAACTTATGAATATTCTATTTCATCAAATGATAAAGATGTAGGATTTGATGCATATTTTGTTCCATCAAAAAATGAATTAACAAATTATCTAGATGCAAATTCTTTTAAATTTTACACCCAAGAAGGATGTTCAGTTCAAAATCACAAAAAATTCAGTGGGGTATGTTCTGATGTGAATAAAGATTCAGGGTTGTTAATTATAATTCCTGATGAAATCAAATCATCATTAACTACAATCAAAATAAATCTACATGAATTATAATTCAATTTAAAATATTTTAAAGAAATGTTCTTCAAAATCATGTAAAATTAATTTTTCAATTTTTGTAAAATGTAATAAACAATTACTATTGGAGGTAAAATGTAGATACTTGCACCTCCCATATAGTCCGAAATACCATATGTTTCAATATTATTTCCAAATGTAATATCAAAAGTTTCAGCAACATAATCATATCCAATTGCAATTGCAGAACCAATGACTCCAAGAATAATACAGTTTCTCCCTTTTTTAGGATCAGAATTTCTCAAAATTAATAATGCTACAACACCTCCAATTATTGCAAAAAATGCAGGTAGTAAATAATACAAAACACTTTTTTTATTCTGAGATGGCATGATGATAATAATTTTTGCATATTCATAAATATATTAAAGTAAATGGGAGTGGTTTTTTACAAGTTATTCTTCAAATTCATCTTCGGATTCTTGTTCATCTGATTCCTCTATTGGAGAATCCAAAGTTTCAACTCTCCAAATCTTTTCATTACTCATAACCGAATTCACACCAAATCAGATTTTTCAGTATGATTTCCCCTCAAACAAGAATCACAAACAGATGTCACTAAAAGAGCAGAGCCTTTACAATTACATTTTTCACACATACAACCAATATCATCCATTATTGTTGAGCATTGTTATTTGACATGGTATAATTCATTGTTGATTATCAATTGTGATAACAACTTGTAAAGGTAAAAAATTATCGAATTGGGTATCGTAGTATAGCTAAAACTGAATCATCGATTTCTAATTTTTTGATAATTTTTGGAGCAGATACAAATTCAATTTTAGCTGATGTATTTTTTGCAATCTCCATCATGTTTAGAATATTTTTGAATTGTAAACTTGTATGATAATTTACTGAAATAATCAAAGTATCAACTGCTCCAATTTTTAGTGCTTTTGTAATTACATTGTTTCTTTTAGCAGTTAATCCTTCTTTGACCAATTTTTCATATTTTTGAATAATTTCTGCAACATACCTTCTCCTATACTCATACAAATGATGAATAATTTTTTTATGAATCTCATTAATGGGTGTAGAAAACGATAGAGTCTCTACAAATCTACATTTTTTTACAAGTTCTGAATCAAGTTCATCAAAAAATTCAGTTTTGGCAGGACCAATTCCACCCAATAATAATAGTTCAGAATTTTCATCCATTGTTTTTACCTTCTTTGCCACTTTTTTGTAAAATACATGGATTTTGGTTTGTCTTGCTCTAAGGAATCTGCCTTGACTTTGGCCACCTTTTCTATGTCTTCCTTGTAAATCGATTCGAAGTTTTGATTCTTGAACTATTTGGCTGCCATGAAATTTCTGAATTCTTGCAGTCTTTTGATCAAGGGTTACCAATAATACATTATGATTAATTTTTAGAATATCTGAAAATGGTTTAAGATATGGTTTTTTACTTGCCATGTAGATGTATGGTAATTTTTTTGATGTTCCAATTTTTTTTATATTGACTTTACCATTTTGAATCCATCCAAAAATACATAGAGTTTTTGTAAACTTTCCTTCAGAAATTGGATTGTCTTTAAGTTGCTTTATTGTTTTTTCAATTTTCAATTCTATTTTCTCAAAAGATTCATTTCGTTTGGTCTCTTGGAGTAATGAGATGATTTTATCTCCTTTCCCATAAGGGTAGTACACTGAAATGCATGAAGAATTAATCTGTTTGACATCATAGAGGAATTGATTTAGAGAGAACCATTCAGAAGAAGAGATTTCAGAGATATGAGATGGTTTATCCATGCAATTATGAATATCAGGACATACTTGAATTTTTCATTATACGTGAAAGGGATATGGAATTATCTGTTCAAAATTACTTTATGGCAATCTACTTTCAATATAGAGCCACAATCAAGATAAATTCCAACAAAAACCACAACGGATATCACAATCCAAATTAGAAATTTCCATTTGAAGTTCAATTTTTTTAATTTATTCCACATTATCTGATTGATTGTTCTACACCTACATGTAAAGGATTCAAAATTATCAGATTAAATTAAACATAAATCAAAACATCATGAAAGAGATTCATCATGGGTAAAATACACATCATTATTGGAATAGTAATTGGAATAATGTTCTCAGTGGCATACCCTGAGATGGCTCAAAGTATCAATGATAGTATAATGCCTACAGTTCAAGTAGTCAGTGAGCGTATCGTAGGCTGGATTTTAGGATAATTATTAAAAAAAGAATTCAAATTTAGTAAAAGATCAACTTTTTTCCTCTTGCCTCTTTTTGCAAGTAATTTATGAAAATACAAAGATGAGTTTCATTAACATGAACAAAATTCAGAAAAGAGTCATTGAGTTTCAAATCAAACGACTAAGAAGTGAATTAGCAAATTTTGAGGAATAAAGTTCCTCATTTTTTATTATTTTGAAAATAAGTTCATCATTCCATTAATTCATTAAAATAGAAAAAGCAATTACACAGTTAATAATTGCGATTTGAATTGTTCAGCTGTTCTTTGAAATCCACAATCAATACATAATTGCCAACTTCTATCTCTTAGAATTTTTATTACAGGATCATATTTTGTTGCAATCATCCTTCCTCCACATTTAGAACATTTGACAGGAATTTTGATTCCATCAATGGTGTTAAAATATTCCACAGTATATTTTTTTGTTAAATCGATTTAAGATACCAGTATACATTGAAACACACTGAATTCAAAAAATTTAAAAACATTCAACAAAAAATGTTTTGTTTTTTCATACATAGTAAAAATAATTTAAAAAAATCACATAATGAATTTTCAAAGATTTCTATACAAATAATATAAAAAACTAAGATACAAATTGAAAACGATCTTCTTTATACCCTTTTTGTAATTCTCCCATTATCGGAATAGGATTACTACAAAACAAACAGCAATTGTTTTTATCAAGATTCCATTCTTTAATATTAAATCCATATCGATTTACGACAATTTTTTTACATTCAGAACAATAGGTGTGTTCCCATTTATGTCCAGGAACATTTCCCAAATAGACATATTCCAAACCTACATTTTTGGCAATTTTATAATGTTTTTCCAATGTTTCAATCGGGGTACTAGGATAGTCCATCATTTTATAATCAGGATGGAATCTCAAGAAATGAATTGGCATTTCAGGCCCAAATTTATCATAGATAAATTTAGAAAGTTTTTTGGCATATTCCAAATTATCTCCTACTTTGGGTACAATCAGATCAGTTATTTCGATATGGATTTTTGTGTTATCTCGCATATTCAACAATGTGTCAAAAATTGGCTGTGGATCAGGAACACCAATAAATTTTCTCGTAAATTCAGGCTCTGCACTACCTTTGAAATCAATAGTAATTCCATCTAAAAATTCATTCATCATAGATACTGATTCAGGTGTATCATACCCATTTGACACAAATACGTTAAACAATCCTTTTTTTCTTGCAATTACTCCACAATCACGTGCAAATTCAATGAAAATTGAGGGTTCATTGTATGTGTAAGCAATTCCATGTGCGCCATATTGAATTGCAGTATTAACAACATCGTCAGGAGACATGTTAATTCCTTCAACTTTACGTCGTTGACTAATCTCAGAATTTTGACAATATCTACAAAGCCAATTACATCCAGTTGTAGCAATAGAGTAAACTTTACTTCCAGGAAAATAATGAATCAAAGGTTTTTTTTCAATCGGATCAACATGACCAGAAATTACTTTTCCATACACATACAATTGTAATTTACCATCCTCGTTTCCCCGTATTCCACATAATCCAATTTGGTTTTTCTTAACTTCACAATATCTTGCACATGCAGTACATCTAACTTTATCATCAGATAATTTTTCATAAAGGATTGCTTCTTTTCCAGGAGGGTCTATCAACATCTTTTATTATGATTTAAAATATTTAATGTGTATGGATAGATTCCAAAAAATTTCTGATAAAGATGGTGAATCATTGGTAAAAATGGCAAGAAAAACTGTACATGACAGATTAAAAAATAATTTAAAAAGTAATGATGTTGAATTTGATTTGAAATTTAATTTTAATTCAGGGGTATTTGTAACAATCAACAAAAATAATTCTCTAAGAGGTTGTATTGGTTTTCCACTACCATTCAAAAAACTATCTGAAGGATTAATTGATGCTGCAGTTTCTGCTGCAATAAATGATACACGATTTTCCCCATTAACCATTGAGGAATTAAATCAAGTTGTTTTTGAAGTAACAATACTTTCTAATCCAGAAGAAATCAAGGTGAATAATTCAAACGAATATCTATCAATCATCAAAATTGGTAGAGATGGATTAATAGTTGAGAATTCTGGTTTTTCTGGATTACTTTTACCACAAGTTCCTAAAGAATACGGGTGGAATGTTGAAGAATTTTTGTCATTTACGTGTGAAAAGGCAGGATTAAATCCAAATTCATGGAAAGAATCCTCAACTAAAATTTCAAAGTTTGAAGGGGTCATATTCAAAGAAAAATCTCCAAATGGAGAAATAATTAGAGAATCAACTAAGGATGTTTTAACAAATAATTCATCATGAAAATTATGATTAGAGAACCAGTTGTTTCAGGACAATTCTATCCTGAGAATAAAAAAGATTTAGAAAAAATGATTCAAGATTGTATTGTTCATAAATTTGGTCCAAAAAATCAAATTAAAAATTCTAATGAAAAAATTTACGGAGTCATATCCCCTCATGCAGGTTATGAGTATTCAGGTCCTACGGCTTGTCATTCATTTTGTTCTGTGGCATCACAAAATCCTGAATTAATAATCATTGTAGGGCCAAATCATTATGGAATTGGTCAAAATGTGGCCACGATGAGTAATATATCCTGGAAGACACCATTAGGTACTGTTTTAGTTAATTCAAAATATTCTGAAGAGATTTCCAATACTTCAAAATTCATCAAAATTGATAATTATTCACATTCAAGAGATCATAGTTTAGAAGTACAAATTCCAATGTTACAACATTTATTTTCAGAAAAATTTCAGATAGTTCCAATAATTTTACTTGAACAAAATTTAGAGACTGCAATAGATGTGGGAAATGCAATATCTAAAATTGCAAAAAAGAAAAATACACTAATCATAGGGTCATCTGATTTTACACATTATGAAGAAAATTCTTTTGCATATCTTCAAGATGAGGCATTGATTGAACCAATTCTAAAGATGAATGTAGAAAAATTTTATCAAGTGTTATATGAAAAAAGAGTTACTGCATGCGGTTTTGGAGCCATTGCATCTACTATGATTGCATGTAAAAATTTAGGTGCAACACGAGGTGAACTCCTCAGTTATACAACAAGTGGAGATATTTCAGGAGATAAAGACTCTGTAGTAGGTTATGGTGCAATAAAATTTGTGTAAATTTTAAAAAAATTCGTTACAATATCGAAACTAATAATCCTCAAAAATCAAAAATACTCAAACAAATAACAAATAATGTATCATGGAAAAGGAAGCTTTAGAATATCTAGACAAATTACTTGAAAAAACTCAAGAATCATTTGTAGGATTATCTACAAGATGGGATGGATTACAGCCAAAAAAAGAGTTTGATGTAAAAATATCTGAAGATTTTCATCTTGGTTTTGTATTTGGTAAATTAGAAGATGAATTTGTAGGAGGGTTTTATTCTCAATATGGTAGATCTATGAGTGATCAAGAATACAAAGAATTTTGGAAAAAATGTCGTATCATAGTAAGACATCTACATGAAAAGTATGACATGTTTTATTTTCAGGAATAAAATGTTTAATGCAAAAATTAATTTCGTGATTTTCTAACAGTAGCAATTTTCTTTTGTGACCTAGGAGTCTTTGTTTTAGCAGTGGATTTACTGACTTTGCCTTCTTGTTTAGTGATTTTGCCACTTCTTCGTGCAGATCTTGAAGCTTTTGCACGTAGTTTTTGCTCTTCTTCTTTTTCTTTTAATTCGTCATCTGAAAGTTTTTTTCTTACCACAAATCT
>CALBNQ010000240.1 GCA_937896495.1 uncultured archaeon
ATTGGTTAATCGAAGGTCAAATGATTCCAAAACTTTCAAGTGATGTCGATAAAAATATTCCATCGGATTCTAAAAACATTTTACAAAATAATGAATTTTTTACAGAATTTGTTACAAAAAATCAATACTCTTCTGGTGATTATGTAATTGATATAAATTCTAAAGAAGGTCAACTCTTAAACAAATTACTCATAGAACAACAAAAACTCAACAAAGAAAGTTTCTTTCATATGATCCAATATCTTGATAGATACTCTGATGGATACATTGAACTTGCAGAAGCTCTTTTAGATCCTGTAAGTATTCAGAACTATCAAAAAAATGGAAGAGTATATGATTCAAACATTGACTCTAATTTAGCATATTTTTTACTTGAACGAGGTTATTCCCTGGATGATTTGGAATCTGTACCAAATGATGCATTTTCTCCCACAAAGTATACTGAAGCGCGAGCGATGGTTGCACAAATACAAAATAATGGAGACGGCACATTTGATTTGAGAACATTAATTCCAAATTATGTTGAACCTAATTCTGAATCAATTCATGAAAAAATGATTGATGAAATGTCAACACAAACCTTGAATGTTTTTGATTCTGTCTTATCTAATGATGAATCACATATGGTTGAAATACCTGTAGGGTTATTTGATGAATCCTTTGATGAACAATTTGAAAACTCAAAACATGGTGTTGTTAAATTTGAAAATACACGTCATGCAATTGACTTGTTGAATGCTGATTCTGCATCATCTGTATCGACATTGGAAAACTATGCAATTTTGATTTTAATTCCTGTAGTAATCGGATTGATAATTATGGCATATATGTTACAAAAGAAATCCAAACCTCAATTATTCATGCCTGTATTAAGTACAATTCCAACACTATCTACCAACTATCAAAATCATACCAAAGAAATATTGAATTCAGCCATGATTTTATTCAAAGAAAATGCCAAAAAAGAGGCATTTGAGAAATTCAGTCAGGCAATTCGATTCTATTATTCTCATAAATTAAAAATAAACATGGAGATGACTGCCTTTGAAATTATATCACAACTCAAAAAACATGATATTGATAATTTTGATGATGTACAAAAATGGTTAACATTGTGTGCTATGGTAGAATTTACAAAGTATGATGCAAACAAAAAAGAATTTAACTCTGCAGTTTCTGCATTCTCTAAACTACTCTCTTAGAAATTTTCTTAACTATTTGATTTTGATTATACATGTGAAAAATGTTTCATCCCACAAAGTGTTTCCCATAAAACGTTTGTTTTCAAACTTTTTTATATTATACAAATCTGCAATACTTTTTCCAATATTTTCTCCATCCCTATCTAAAAATGATACAACTAAACTTACTTGTTCTTTTTGAATTTCATCATTATTGTACTGTCCAGAAATACTAATTAATCCAAATTCATCTTGAGTACATGAAACATTTTGAACTCCAAACTTATCGGTATTCTCTGTGTCTGCTGATCTTATTTTTTTATTATTTTGAGTATTGTCATCTACTTTCTTATTTTGAAGAACTTTATACAAATCCTTTTCATTTTCTATATTTTTTTTATCACTGATATTTTGTATTATTTCACTCATAACACTACTACTCATTTCATATTTATCTAACTGAATTTCCTTTTCATCATATGTGAAATGTTCATCATATTTATCAAAAATCGTACTTTGTATCAATATGTTTTCGAAAATACAAACAGTTAGTGCACCATCATTTGAATAATCAAAAAAACAATCCGTGGAATCATTTGGTGACCCTATTAGGTATGATTGTTTTATCATGTCAGAAATGGTGACACTTTTTGTCCCATTCCAATGTTGATTTAATTTTATTTTGTCTTCATACTCTGTAACTTCAATCATAATTGTAGGGACTTTGAATTTGTAATGAATTGGTTCGTAAATCCTGGTAATATCTCGTAATAGAGCAGAAATAGAGTCTTTTATGCCTAAATTTTGGTCAAATTCTGTGTTTTTGTGAACATAATTCCATACATTCCCATTTGTAATAATTTCTAATTCTTCTTCAGTTGGTAACAATTTCTCCAAACTTGTCTGTGTTTCTATTTCTGCAAAAGAAACCCCCTGAAATGATGTTGCAAATAATATCAACAAAACAAATAAAATAAAATATTTCAAACTATCTCTTTTAGTCCAATAATCAATAATACCACATTGGTACATCCATCGAATGTACCTTGTTTGTTATATGTAAAATTCTGATTTAATAGTATATGGAAAGAATCCATATTGTCACAATTGCAATAATTGCAAGTTTTGTAGTCTCTCTTCCGATTTTAGTTGATGAAGCAGATGCGGCATTTAGTAATACTTACAAAAGTACAGGAATTATCATGAAATTTTGTGAAAATCCTGCAATGACATTACAAGACTGTAATGAACGATACGAAGGATATACTTGGACTGATAGAGTCAATGTGTTAATTTATGCTCCTGGATGGAATTTTGATGAGAACAAAATTGATCATATAGGTAAAAATTTCAACGGTGGCAATATCAAAATATCTACAAGGGATTCTGATAACAGTTCTGACTCTGTCTTTTCTGAAACTGGACCAAACACGGGTGTTTTCATGGGTGTTGTAAAATTAACTGGACAAATGTCAAAAAAAGTTCATGAAGAAAACGGTGTTACAATTAAACCAATGGGAATGAATATGGATAACCAAATGATGTCTGGTAAAATTTCTCACAGTTCTCATGACTGGGCTGCAAAATTAAAAACAGGTTATCAAAATGGCGCAGTAACTGTATCTTGGGAAGCCAATGAGGATGTCACTGTTGTAAAAACTGCTACTTGGGATTGGAGATTAGGAGAGATTGAATTTACTAAAGAACAATTCAGTGTAGATGAGCCAATTACATTCAAACTACATGATGCTGATTTATGGGATCATCATGCAGAATTCCACACATATTACATGAGGGCTTGGTCTGATAGTGATTCAGCAGGAATCTTTGTCCCCGTACAATTCACACCAAACCATGATCACGACCAAGAAGTACGATACGAGGGTGTT
>CALBNQ010000241.1 GCA_937896495.1 uncultured archaeon
CATTTTTTGATCTTTCTTTTACTGTTTCAATTGCTTTTTGTTGTTCAGAAATTTGAGTTTGTAGTTCTTTGATTTTTTTATCAGATCCGCTTGATTGAATTGATTTTCCTTTTCTTATAATATTGTCTGTAAATACTATATCTAACCCATCAATAAAACTTTCAGCAGAAATAACATTATTTTCTATTTTCTTTAATTTTACTGGGATAATTTCTGATTTCTCATTTTTTATTATAATTGCTTCATGATTTCCTGATACAACATCTGAAACAATTTTTGTTGTAGTTTCAAAAATCTCTCTTATTTCTTCATCAGTTAACAAATTCCCAATTTTTTTGGGATCTATTTTTGCAATTTCAAAAATTCCTTCAACATATTTTTTTGGCAATCCTAAAGTCCTCCCAAACCATTTTGCAGAAACCAAATCAGTTGTTTTTAATTCATCAAAATCTATTTGATCTACATTAAAAATGTCTAATCCTTTGTTTGGTGGAACTACATATTCTAATCCTACACTTAATTTTCTATGTCTGACTTCAATTGAATGTTGTAATGCCAAAATTTTCATCTCTTTATTACATAACAAAATATTTCCATCTCCAAAAAATTCTCCAACTAGAACAAACTCTTTTCCAAATCCTTCAAAGATAAAATATGCAATTCGCTCTGCACCAATTTGTTCAATTTTTTTTAATTTTAATCTAAGTAAATCACTGCGTAATCTTTTGAGTAATCTATTTGGTTCTATCTGGTCAATTTTCACTTTAGTTAACCAAACACCTGAGGTTGATACCATCATGAATAAATCACTTTTTTCTGTGTGATGAAGTTTGAAGAGAATACTGTCTTTAGTTATGCCGTAAATATTACTGATGTAATACCCTTGAACTTGTTCAGAAATTGTATCTACCAAATACCGTAATTCGATACCTGCTAATCCCATAATTATCCCATTTTTTGTCTAAAATTATACCCTTACTATAGGCAGCATTACTTAGACTTTTACCAAAGATATTAAACATGGTTTGCTTGAGTCACGCTAGAAATTTACTTTGGCTAAGTTCAAAAAGAAAAAATCAGCACCCACACCTGAATCTGGTGACTCAAAAACGGAGTCTATAAAGAATAATACACCTGAAATTCCTGAAACAGAAAAATCAGCACCCACACCTGAACCTCCAAAAATTCCGATAGAAAATGAAGCTGAAAAAAGTGAAAAAGATAAAAAATTAAGTAATTTGTTTTGGATGCGTGTTGCTTTAGCAATAATTGCTGGAATTTCAGCTACTTTCATCTTTGAAGGTATTGAAGGTGAAGAAAGAAGATGGGCATCTATTGGATTTATGATAGTAATATTTTTTGCCACAATAATTATTGCAAAAGGAATGAAAATGCAATTACCTTCTTCTGATAGAAAAAAAATTGTAACACAAGCAATTGGAAGCTATGTATTTTTGTATTTGTTTTCTTGGATCGTAACTCATACATTAGTTCATGTGGGAAGTACTTCTAGTGGAATTAATCTTTAAACATTGTTAAATAAATCATTGATAGATAATGTGGAATTATAATACTCCTGGAATACCAGATGAAAAATTTGAACGAATTGAAAATGTTCCAATTACAAAAGAAGAAGTGAGAACTATTCAAATTTGTAAAGCAAGACTAAAGGCAGGTCAAACTGTATATGATATTGGTTGTGGTAGTGGTTCAATTTCAATCGAGTCTTCATTACAAATAGGTTCTTCTGGAAAAGTTTTAGCAATTGATTATGATAAAAATGCAATTGATTTAACTAAAAAAAATGTTGAAAAATTTAATCTATCAAATGTTTCTGTCATTTTTGGAAATGCAAAAGAAAAAATTTCTGAGCTTGAAGATGCTGATGTAATATTTATTGGTGGTACTGGAGGCGATACCAAAGAAATAGTCGAACTTTCTCAAAATAAGCTTAAATCTGGTGGTAGAATTGTTATTGGGATCATCTTAATTGAAACACTTTATTCTGTGTTACAGATTTTAAACAAATTAAATTTTGAAGCAGTAGATTTGACTCAAGTAACCATTTCAAAGAGCAGAAAAACTAGTACTGGAACAATGATGCTTGCTAGAAACCCTATTACTATCATCTCTGCGTCTAAAGCCTAAATTAGATTTTAATTGGGAGAACAATTAGTGTTTTCATGCCTGGATTAATCGGAATTGGAGTGGGTCCAGGTGATCCTGAATTATTAACGGTCAAGGCTGTAAAAGCAATTCAAAATGCTGATATTATTATTTGTCCTGCATCAAAAGAGAGTAGACCAAGCATTGCATTATCTGTAGTAGATTCCATAATTGACAAATCAAAAAATCAAGAGATTGTGAAGCTTATTTTTCCAATGACTAAAGATAAAGATGTTTTAGAATCTACTTGGAAAAAAAATGCAAATATTATGGCTCAAACTGTTTTATCAAACAAAAATGTTGTTTATCTTACAGTAGGTGATCCATTTTTGTATAGTACTTGGATATACATGCATAAAGATCTCACAGAAAATTATCCAGAAATGAAAATAAGTGTAATTCCTGGAATTGTTTCTATGTTCACATTTGCATCAAAAGTCGGTGTTAGTATTGCAGAAGGTGCAGAGAAAGTTGCAATAATCCCATCTTGTTATGATCTTAGTAGTGTTAAAGAAATTGCAAAAAATTCTGAATCAATGATTTTTCTTAAAGATGGAAGGTATTTTGATCAAGTAATTGATGTTTTAAAGGAATCTGGTTTTCCTGATAACTCCATTTTTGCAATTGGACAAGATCTAGGAACAGAACATGAAATAATTAGAAAAATGACTTTAGGTGAAGTTAACGATGATACATTAACAACAAAATATTTTTCAATATTGGTGGTAAAACGTGTCTGACGTATTTTTTGTAGGATGTGGACCTGGTGATCCTGAATTAATTACAATTAAAGCAAAAAAACTAATTCAAAAAGCTGATGTTGTAGTTTATTCAGGTTCTTTAATTCCAGAACCGATTTTGAAATTATGTAAAAAAGGTAAATTATATGATGCTGCAGGAATGGTTAGAGAAGAAATTTTTAATGTGTTGTATAAAAATGCAAAAAAAGACAAACTTGTTGTGAGATTACATGATGGTGATCCCTCAATTTATGGTGCAATTAAAGAACAAATTGATAATTTAACAAAAAAAGACATTAATTCTATTGTAGTGCCTGGAATAACTGCATTTTTAGCTTCAGCTGCTGCATTAGGCACACAATTAACGCTACCTGGTGTGACTCAAACCATAATTGTAACAAGAGCTGAATCAAGAACTAAAGTTCCAAAACGTGAAAAAATTTCTGAACTTGCGAAACATAAAGCAACACTGATCTTTTATCTTAGTGTACATCTGATTTCTGATTTAGTAAAAGAAGCAATTGCAGGTGGATACAAAAAATCAACTCCTGTAGGTATTGTTTATAGAGCAAGTTGGAAAGATCAAAAAATTATTAAAGGTACTCTTGAAAATATTACAAAAAAAATTAAAGAAGAAAAAATTACACGAACTGCAATTGTAATAATTAGTGATGTAATTGATCCCGAATCATATGAATATTCAAAATTATATGATAAAAAATTTAGTCACGGTTACAGAAAAGCTAAAAAGTTAAAAAATTAACTTTATTTTTTATTCCAATTTTGTTCAATTTGTTTTGAAAATCTATAGAATCTCCAGAACTAAATATTTTTAATGAATTTCTATTTGATTGTTTAAATTTAATTTTTTTAAGAATTTTTTGTGCAACAATATTTCCTGGATCTATAAATTGTATATTGGGAAATTCTTTTTCTAAAATTTTTTTTAGAAATGGTAAATGTGTACTGGAAAGTGTTACAACATCAATTGATTCTTGTAATAAAATATCTAATTCTTTTTTAATAACATTTTTACAAAATTTTGTATCTGTAAGAAATTTTCCAGATTCTACTAATTCCACTAAATTAGAACCATTAATT
>CALBNQ010000242.1 GCA_937896495.1 uncultured archaeon
TTACTAGAGAAGTGATTCCTTATTTACAAAAAACATCTGGTTCAATAATTAATATTTCATCAGATGCAGGATTAAAAGCATATCAAGGATTTAATGCAGATGCATATTCTGCTTCAAAAGCTGCATTAATTGTTCTAACAAAATGTTGGGCACTTGAATATTCCAAAGATAAAATTAGAGTAAATTGTATTTGTCCAGGGGTTGTAGATACAGATATGACAAAACCATTTTTAAAAACTCAAAAAGACAAAGAATTCATGAATAATGAACATCCAATTGGTAGAATTGGGCAACCTAATGAAGTAGCTAAGGCAGTAATGTATTTTGCATCAGATGATGCTTCTTGGATTACAGGTGCAGTATTAGCAGTAGACGGGGGAGAATCCATAAAATAAATTCATATGAATTTAATACAACCTTGATTGTAAATAAATTATGAAAAGTAAAAAAGCTAAGGCTAAATTAATTATATTATTAGGAATAATTTGGATAATTATTTCATTACCTCTCCCATGGATAGTTAACAATCCACAAGTTTCAGAAACACAATTTAATATTGTAATCTCAATCATAGGAGTAATGTCTATTCCATTTATTGTACTTGGAGTTGCATGGACATTGAAGCCAGAATTAACAACATAGTGAAAATTCAATTGAAAGATATTCCTATTTTAGATAGACTTCCAGAATTAGATATTGCAATAAATGCTGCAATAGATGCCGGAAATACAATTTTAGAGATTTATCAAGGAGAAATTAAAAAATTTACAAAACAAGATGATTCTCCAATTACAGAAGCAGATCTAAAAAGTAATGAAACAATCAAAAGGATCCTTTCTCAGACAAAATATAAAATTTTATCTGAAGAAGATTATGATGATAAAAGTAGAATATCAGAAGAAATAATTTGGATTGTGGATCCTTTAGATGGTACTTCTGATTTTATTGATAAAACTGGTGAATTTACTGTAATGATTGCACTTGTAAAAAATAAAAAACCAATTCTTGGTGTTATAGGATGGCCTACTGAAAAAACATTGTTTGTTGCACAAAAGGGTAAAGGATCCTTTAGATATTCAAATGGAGAATGGAGTGAAATCACAGTAACTACAATATCAGAATTACCAAAATGTAGAACTGTTGGTTCAAGACATCATTTATCAGATAAAGAAAAAAAATTCATCAAAAAATTAGGAATTGAAGATTTCACAAGTGTAGGAAGTTCATTAAAAGTTGGAAAAATCGCATCAGGAGAAGCTGAAGCATATATCACAACTACAAATAAAATGAAAGAATGGGATTCAGCTGCATCATATTGTATAATTTCTGAAGCAGGTGGAAAAATGACGGATATATCTGGAAATGACATTACATATAACAACAAAGATGTTTTTCATCAAAACGGAATTTTAGTAACCAATAAAATTATTCATCAAACGATTGTTGATGAATTTAAAAAATTAGAGTAAATTTCTTGATTTAAGAAATTCCTTTACTTTATCTGCACTATCTGAAAGTGAATCATGTTCTGTATCAATTACTAAATCTGCTTTTTCTGGTGCTTCATAAGGATCATCAATTCCTGTAAATCCTTTGATTTCACCTTTTCTAGCCTTAGCATACATTCCTTTAACATCTCTCTCTTCACATTTTTCAAGTGAACATTTTACATAGCATTCTGCAAATTGATCTCCTGCATCGATAATTTCTCTTGCATTTTCTCTATTTTCAAGATATGGAGAAACTAGAGATACTGCACTTGGGACACCATGTTTTAACAAAAGTTTAGCTAAATGAGCTACTTTTTTGTTATGTTCATCGCGTCCTGCTTTTGAGAAATCCTTAGGAGAAAACCATTCTCTTAATTCATCTCCATCGAGCATTGCCAAATTTGGAATATCTTTTTGTAAATCTTTTACGATGGTAGTCTTACCTGAACAAGGAAGACCAGTCATCCAAAGAATGAAGGGTTTCATAAATTAAAACATCCAAACAACCCATAAAGAGTTTACGTTAATTTTGAAACCAAGATTGATTTTCTAAATATTGTATTTCCTTAATCAAGTCTTCAATTTTTTTAGAGGTTACCATAGATGATGTAAATTGTTCAAACATTTCAAATTCTTCTTCTTTTGAAAGAACGTTTGATTCTGCTTCATCAAAAAATTTTTCTTCTTTAGTCATATGATCCATTAGATAAATTGAATATGTTTTTAAAAATCTAGCAACTGGTTCTCTTGCATCTTCTCCATCTTTCCATCTTTTCAGATGTTTTTTTATTTGTAATGCAATTCTTCTAGAAAATTCATGCTCTATCAGTAATCCTTTGATCTCTTTTTTTAAATGATCATAACTTGCGACACAAGGAAAATAGGAATCTTCTTCTTTTGAATAATGGATGGAATCTAAAAATTCCTCAATAATTAAAGTAATTTTATTTATGTCAGATAATGGGATATTTTTTCCTGCATAGAGTTCTGTATAGCATTTTATGATTATTTTATCTAAACGACGAATTTGTTTATGATCCTCACGTAATGATTCTGTTGCATTCAAGTAAGAAAAATATCATAAAGGTTGATTTAATGTGTATCTAAAAACCAATGATGCAGGTTAAATTAGAACATTAATCCAGTTTAACTTTTATCCAGATAAAATAGTACCCAGTTATTGAATCTAATTATTTTATCTATTTTGAATTTAATTGAAGGGCAAATTGAAGATATAATTCCATTATCTAACATTGATTTGAATTTAATTTTAGATAAAATTTTAGTGTTACAAAATTCTATAGAAGCATTATCTATTCAAGATGGTCCAATTGCATCAGCTCATGTGGTATTACTAGCTGCAGGTGTTGTGATTTTTCTTGGAGTTGCAGGAGAAGCTTTCTTTAAAAAAACAGGAATTCCAGATGTAGCATTTTTAATGGTTCTAGGTGTAATTATTGGACCTGTTTTAGGAATAATACAAGCAGAAACAGTAATTCAAGTTGTCCCATACTTTGCAGCACTAGCTTTGATAATTATTATGTTTGATGGAGGATTAAATTTAGATATTAAACATGTTGTAAAAACTGCACATTTTTCATTTACTCTAGCAATTCTAGGTTTTATTTTATCAGTTGTAATAATTTCAGTTGCAACTCATTATGCATTGGGATGGATGTGGTTAGAGAGTATTCTATTAGGTTCTATTGTGGGTGGAAGTAGTTCAGCTATTGTTTTTGGTTTAGTCAGAAACATCAAAATTTCAGAAGAAACAAAATCAATGTTAAGTTTCGAATCTGCTTTAACTGATATTTTGGCTACAATTATTGCATTTATTTTATTTGAAGCTGTACTTTTAGGACATTTTGATCTCCAAACATTAGAGGAAACATTAGGAAGGGCAATTATTGTTGGTTTAGTTCTTGGATTTGGTGTTGGAATTCCATGGATGTATGTTTCAACAAAATTAGGAAATGCTCAACATGCATACATGTTAACATTAGGAATTTTGTTTGTTTTATTCTTCTTGGCAAATTCGTTGGGCGAATCTGGTGCTTTAACAGCACTTGTGTTTGGTTTAATGCTAGGAAACAAAAATCATCTTGCACGAATTCTAAGATTTAAGCTTCCAAGAATTGAAGTAGATGATCCTACACATAACCAATTAACATTTTTGGTGAGATCATTTTTCTTTGTATTTGTTGGATTAATGGCAAGTTTTGGAAAAATAGAATATGTCGTATTTGGAATTTTAGTGACAGTTGCTGTTTATTTTGGAAGATCGTTTATTGGAAAAATTACACTAACAAAAAGATTTTCAAAATTAGACAGATCTGTTACTAATTCAATGATACCTAGAGGATTAGCAGCTGCAGTACTTGCAACATATCCAGTTACAATGGGATTATCAAATGCAGAGGCGTATACTGAAATTATATTTTTTATCATTTTATCATCAGTAATTATTACAACGATTGGATTAGGTAAATCTAAAAAAATTCCACCACCAGAATCAGTAGAAGGAGGATTTGTTAAAAAGAAATCTGATGATTCTAAAGGAGATTTGGAAAATCTGAAACCATCTGATGAATTATTAGATGGAGGATTTGTTAAAAAATCTGAAAAATTTGATTAAATTTTATCTAGTTTTAGAATAAAACAAGTCAAGGATTTAGTTTTTCTTTAATTGTTTGAACATATTTTTCATTGTAT
>CALBNQ010000243.1 GCA_937896495.1 uncultured archaeon
GTTCTTGTTCTAATTGTACCTCAACAAGTTGCTTTTTTTGATGTAAAAGATCTTGAGATATTTTAGATTTTTCAGAACTAATTTTTTTAATCACGTTAGTCCTTGCTTTTTTCACTTTTTCAAGCTCTTCTTTTTGGGTTACAATGTCTTGAGATAATTTTGTTTGTGTTGCTATGTTTAATCGTTCATCTTTAATTTGAGATTCAAGGTATTGTTTTTCTTGAGAAACCTTTTGTTCGTATTCTTTTCTGTGGGTGACAAGTTCAGTTAACTTTAACTTGTTAAAATTTAATGTATCAGAAATTTTTTCTTGTTGTTGAATCTTTTCTTTTTCATTTTTGATTTTTTTAGAAACAACATCTAGTTCTTCAACAGTATAAGTTGGAGTCCAACCTTTTGGCATACTTCCTCTAATTTTGATTTTAGTTGGTTCTGAATTTTTCTGGGATAAATCAGTCTCAACAACTTTTGAAACTTTTTGTAAAGTTGGTTGAATTTCAGGGAGTTTTAAGACCACAATAGGTTTTACTTTTTCAATAACAACAGAATCTGTAGAAAGTTTTGATTGTAAATAATGAATGTCAGAATTGTATAGTTGTTTATTATCAGAAATCATATCACTGATATGTTGTAATCGACCTGGATCTCCAATTCCATTTTCTATTAGTTGATTAATTTTTTGAGAGAAATTATCTTCGACATTATCTTCAACATTATCTTCAGTATCATCTTCAACTGCAAATGTGGAATGTAATTTAGATTCCAGATAGATTTGATCAGAGTGATACAGCGGTTTTTTCTTTTTCAAAAATTCTAAAATATGGAATAATCTTCCTGTATCACCGTACCCTGAATTGATTAATTCATTAATTTTTTCAATTGTTTGAGTCAAAGACAAATGTTCTAAACTAGCCATTACGTTCATGGTTTTTACTCTGATATAATAAAAATAACTTTTTAAAAAATTCACTCATGAATACATAATTTGATTTCATGCCTACAGATAGATGAGGATGATTTTAGAGTATGATTTTTCATGTAAAGGACATTTTATTATTAAACAAATTAGAAAAAAATGTATGAGAACAGGAATGCCAATTATAGTCATAGGAACATCCATGTTTGTTCTAGGATTGATATTGTTTTATTCAATTCAAATTGGGCAAACAGATCCTGTTTTACGTTTCATCAAGAATTCAGGTACTTTTATGGGATTAAGTGGTATGGGCGTTACATTAGCTGGAATCATCATATTTTTGATTAATAGAAATGCTCAACCAATACAAGAGAATTTTGAAACAGAGTATAAAGAATGATCATCAAAATTAATCAAAATAAAATTATTAAATTGTATTTCAAAAAAAGCAACTAAATTATAATAACTAAAATTAACACTAACAAGAAATGTCTGAAAAAACATGGGTAGGGGCAATTTATCTCAAAGATGAAGGAGGGTACGAGATTGTTTTAAAATCACTTACTCATTATAAGAAGAGGTTAAGAAGCATTGAAAATAGTCCAGAATTAAAAGAAGCAGCTGCAATGTTTGCACCGATATTAATTCAACAAGCAATGAAAACACATCCAAAAGTAATAGAATTAATTCAAAAAGTTCAAACAAACATCGATGATATTCAAAAAGTTAACAATCTAAAAGAAGACATACCATTGTTTGAAAAATCTCTATTATGTTATGAATCAGATATCAATAAAGCACGAGATACAGGACATGAATATTTCTTAAAATTAATAGAAAATGTTGAAGAAGCATCAAAAGATCTTGAAACAATCAAAATTGCACTAGAAAAAATCAAAGAATTTTCGTAACAAGTTTACAATCCCTGCAAATACCAATCAAAGTATGGAAGCAATGCACAACATTGTTTCTTTTTTTCAGATTCATCAGTGATTTCAATAATCTTTTGAATTTTTCCCTGAAGGTATTCACTGGTCAATTTACTTCGAAATTGAGGCTGGATTTGGGTTATTACTTTAAGAATATCTCCAGAATTACTATTTTCTACATCGTTTAGAATTTTTTGGATTTCATCTTTCAAAACCATAAAATCAATTGAAAAAACCCATTATTATTTGATAAAATTAGTCAATTAGGTCTGCATCATCCCAAGTAAGACGGAACTGTCCAGTTACTCTAAACATGTTTAATTTCCCTCCTTTTTTGAAATGTAATTTATACAATTTATGAGCAACATCATCTATTTCTAGAACACTGTCATTTTTGGTTGCTTGGAAAACTATTGGATTGTGGGAAATCTGTGACCAATTTGTTTCATCAAAATAAAGATGAAATTTTGTGTACATTAATCCCATATATCGTTCAAAATAAAACCCGAATAAATAACTAGATGAATTAATGAAAGGAAAAATTCAACGTAACATAGTGCCAAAATGACTAACGATTGTAGGATAAATTAATTCAAAATCAGAATCAGTCCTTATTACTTTAAGTACTTTAAAGATCAGTTGTTGAATCATTAGATGTTCATCTCTATACAGAGTTTTTTTTGGATTTTTTATTGAATCTAAAAGTGTAAAACCATTATCAGTTTGTAATAAATTTCTCAATAGTGAACTTGTAATTTCTATTTTTTCATCCATGCCCTTTCGAGAATAATCAAGTTCCAATCGCTTAATTTTCATCTTTAAATCATGAAATGATGTATTTGTAAATTGTTCAATATGTTGGAATGATTTTTGTTCATAATTTTCCATAGGAACATAAAATTTCATATTTCTTTTACAGGTAACAGAAATGATTTCTTTATCAACTAGGGAATTACGCGTTTTTTCAAAAGTAGTCTTTGCCATAAATTCAGGTACAACTAATTTTAACAGGGCATTATGATGTAAATCTGAATTATTTTTTATAATCTCAAATAGTATTCTTTCACGCTCATACATCTGTAGATTAGGCTCATTGTGACTCATTTTATCTAGGTCGACCTATATAGTGTAGGTCATATATTAATCATTTTTGGTAAAAATATTCTTAAAAAATAAGAAAATAATATGAAATTAAAAAATTAGAAATAAAATTTCGTCTATTCTTTATCGATAAATTCGCTAACACCAGGTGGATCTGGAGCTAATCCTTTTCTCTTTCTAATATCAGCAACAGCAGTGGCTAGCATAGACTTTGGTACTTCAGTCCATTCTTTAAAGGAAGTATTCCAAGTAGCACGGCCAGCAGTTTGACCTCTCATTGCTTCAGATAAGGTAAATGTTTCAGAAGCTGGAATTTCACCTACAACAATACTTGATGCACCTTTTTGAGACATGTCAAGAACTTTACCACGTTTACCAGAAAGAATCGTTGCGACATTTCCAACTAAATCAGTTGGAACACGAACTTCAATTGCTAATGTAGGTTCCAATACGGCAGTACCTGCAGTGAGTAATGCACCCATGCAAGCTCTTCTAGATGCAGGTCCTAATTGAGATAGACCTCTGTGTGCAGTGTCCTCGTGAGGAACAAAGTGTGTAAAGATGAATTTACAATCTCTCATCTGTTCTCTACATAAAGGACCTTCTCTCATAACTTCTTCAAATCCAGAGTTAATAGAATCAGTAGATTCTTGAACGAATTGAACACCTTTTGTTCCGTTAATCAAAACATTACCACGAGAATCAAATTTCATAACTCTCTTAATTGTGTCAGTATCCCATCCAGCACCTTTTAGTAAATCAGATACAACTTTTTTGTCTTTAATATCACTGATTTCACCAGTTCTAAGCATATGTGCAATTTCAGGTTCAAGTGGTTCAACTTTCATGAATATTTTGTTGTGTCTGTTTGGAGATTTTGCCATGATTGGTTCACAAGGACCCTTTACAGTTTCTCTATAGTTAATCAAAGGTTCAGAAGTAATAATGTCACATTTTGCATCTTGAATTCTATGTGTTGCAACATCAAGATGTAGCACACCCATTCCAGCAATAATTGTCTCACCGCTCTCCTCATCAATTTTTACAATCAAGTTAGGATCTTCAATGGTTAATTGACGTAAAATTTCTACAAGTTTAGGTAAATCTTTAGGATGTTTTGGTTCAATTGCAATTTGAACAACTGGTTCTGAGACATATTTTACACCCTCAAACATTGGAATATCTTTAATTGATGAGAGAGTATTTCCGGCTCTACATTCAGTTAATCCCAACAATGCAGGAATGTTTCCAGCACCTAGTTCACCGACTTGTTCTCTTTGGTTACCCATAAAGAAATTTACAGATTGAACTCGACCTTCTCGTTTTTCATCAATAATGTTAATTGTTTGACCATCTTTGATAGTTCCAGAAAATAGTCTTCCAATAGCAACAGGGCCTGCTGCAGGATCCAATACCATGTTTACAACCATCATAATTGTTGGTCCTGTATCATCACATGCAAGTAATGCTTTTCCAACATCAGATTCCAAATCACCTTTCCAAATTTGTGGAATTCTGTATGGAACTGCTTCATGTGGAGCAGGATGATGTTTTACAACCATACCAAGAACAGCATCAGCTAATGGTGCTTTCTCTACAAGGTCTGCAACTTTTTCATCATTATAAGCATCAATTACATCTTTGAATGTGATGCCTCTTTCTTTCATTAAATCAACGTTAATTGCCCATCTGTCCTTTGCAGAACCAAATGTTACACTTGCATCCTGAATTGAAACTTTCCATTTTTCTTTGTATTCAGGTTCAGCATAAGTATCAATTAATTGATTAAAGTTTGATACAACTTCTGCAAGTTGTGCTTGCATTTTTTCAGGTGTTAATCTTAATTCTTTGATAAGTCGGTCTACTTTATTGATAAATAATACGGGTTTTACTCTTTCTTCTAAAGCCATTCTAGTAACAGTTTCAGTTTGAGTCATGATCCCCTCTACTGCATCACATACTACAACTGCACCATCAATTGCTCTAAGACTACGAATTACTCTACCACTAAAATCTACGTGGCCTGGAGTGTCAATCATGTTAATGACATAATCTTTTTCTTTTTGTGTAAACATCAAAGTAACATTTGCTTGATAAATTGTGATTCCTCTTTCTTGTTCTTCTTTATCAAAGTCCATTGCCAAAGCTTTTCCAGCAGCAGATGGAGCAATAATTCCAGAATATGCTAAAAGACTATCACTCATAGTGGTTTTTCCATGATCAACGTGTGCAATTACACCAAAGTTACGGATTTGATCTTTGTTCTTGATGATCTTCATAACTTCACCTGTTGACTTGAATTTTACCATATTTTGCAAAACCTAGGAATCAGCTATTAAATCTTAGCCTTGGAAAAAGATCAGTAAATCATTTGATTACTTACATTTCGAATATTTTTTGCCAATACAAAATGACAATCTTTTCTTCTTTTCTTTTTTGCCTCATAAAGAGGTAAAAGTTGAGAAAGAAATGTGCAGTATAACATTTGATCTAATTTTTTTGAAGGGACATTAGGATGAATTACATTAATTCCAATTTTTTTAAGATTTGAAACTAGTTGTTTATTGTGAGAATTTTTTTCTTCAAAAATTATTACAGTGTCTCCTTTTTTACAAGAAAATAATTCCATGTGGGAGAATTGTTCCAATCGGACATAATGGGCATCATATCCCAAAATTTCATAAAATTTTGCAGCACAATACATCGCCAAAGGGTATGTAAAAAAAGTGCCAAGAACAAAAATCTTTTTGGATACAATAGATTTTTTTGCAAAATCTTTGGCTTTTGATAATAATGGAGTGTTTTTGGGAATAGAAATTGAAGATACCAATGAAATACAAGTTAATGCACTTTCCAAAAATGAAATACTGCCAGCAGTAAATACACCACTATTTGAGGCAGAAAGTAAAATGAATCTATCAGAAGCTTTGGCTAATTTACTATCTGATTTTGAGGTTATAGCAATAGATTTTTTTGCAATTTTTGCCACTTTGATATTAGTAATGGTATTTCCAGAAATGGATACAAAATAGACATTTTTTGATTTTACAAATTTAGTGTTTTTGTAGAGATCGAGCGGATCAAATGCAGATGTAAGACCATGTGAAAAAGACTCAGCAAGCATTGCAGAAACCAAAGAGTCACCACTTCCAGAAAACAGTGTAACTTTTTGTTGTTTTTCAGATAATGTTTTTTGTCGAGTAAATGATTTTAGAAAAATTAGTTGTAATTCAATGTCTTTTTCATATGCCTCAAGAGAATTCATTATGATAACAGTCCCAAAGGATGTTAAAAAAATAGTTCGAATAGGTTTTGATTTTTATTACGATTGTTAAGGGGTGTAGTCATGGAAATATCTGTAGGACACACTCCAGATTCTGATGATGCATTCATGTTTTATGGAATGTTTACAAACAAAGTTCCATCACCTGATTTTACAGTAAAACACGTAATTGAGGATATTGAAAAATTAAATCTTAAAGCAACAGATCCAGAATTAGATGTTACTGCAGTTTCAGTACATGCATGTGCATACATTCCAGGATATACAATTTTGAGAAGTGGTGGAAGTTTCGGTATCGGGTATGGTCCTATTGTTACAGCAAGAAAACAAATGACAATTGATGAATTAAAAAAATGTAAAATTGCAATCCCAGGTAAAATGACATCAGCATTTTTGTTATTACAATTAATGATTGGAAAGTTTGATTATGTTGAAATGAATTTCAGTGACATTCCAGAAGCTGTAAAATCAGGCAAAGTTGATGTCGGATTAGTTATTCATGAAACCCAATTATCATATGAACAAGAAGGAAATGTAAAGATTTTAGATGTTGGTGAATGGTGGCATAAAACGACAAATGGGTTACCAGTTCCTTTAGGAATCAATGTGATGAGGACAGATTTGGGCATGGATACAATTGTTAAATTTGATAAATATTTGCAAAAATCAATTGAGTTTGGATTAGAGCATCTAGAAGATGCATTAGAATATGCGATGCAATATGCAAGAGGAAAACCAAGAGACTTGATTGAAAAATTCGTTAAAATGTATGTCAATAAAGTCACAGTAAACATGGGCGATGCAGGAGAAGAATCAATTAGAAAACTCTTTGAAATGGCTAAAGAAAAACAATTGGTTCCAGATTTTGAAATTAGCATTGCCACCAAGTAATTATAGAACAAAAAAAATTTACAACTAATGGGTGATGGAATTGGCGGTCCTGTAATGGGAATTTTAACAAATAATGCTTTTGAGTTACTAGTAAGTCATTTCAGAAAAGATAACAAAGATGAATATGGAAAAACTGAAAAAATAGTTATCGCAAAAATTGATAATCCTGAAGAACCACAATACACAGATACTACTCAAGAGGATTTAGAAAGAGCACTAAAAGGAAAGTTTGTTACATGTAATGTGCAGTACAGAGATACAAAAACAGATGCACTAGTATGTAATGTGTTTGTTCAAAAACCACCTGAAGAATTCAAATAAAAATTATAACTCTCAATAGCAGTTATCAGATTACAAAAATTTTGAGATAATATTATTAGTACAAAATCAAGATCATATGTCAAATGGTATTAGTTGATAAAAGAATGCTAGTTGTAGGCATAGCATTACTAATCATAGGTATCGTGGTTAGTGTTAATGTCAATGCATCAGTTCCTGCAGGTCATTCAGGAATGTCTGAAGAAGAAACAATTGATTTGATGATTGCACAGCAAGAAAATCAAGATTACAACACACTATCTGGAATTTTAATGGGATTGGGGTTTTTGTTGATTTTAATTAGTTTTGGTACACGACGAAAGAAAAATAGTGCTAAAAGGGAAGAGAAAAAACCAGCAGAATGATTCAAAGTTTTTAATCTGAAATAATAGTAAAAAGGACATGATTCCAGAAGGAGATATAGACGGCATATGTCAAGATTGTGAGTTTACATTCAAGTATTCTGTAAAACCCAGGTATACTGATGCAGAGATTTTAAGAAAGCATCGATGTCCAAAATGTGGAAATTTTGCATTAAAAAAAGCATGATTTTGAAAAAGAAAATGTTCTCGCAATTATTAGAGATTATAACAAGTGGGATTTTTTAGACTAATTTCCAATCTGATAACCACAGTTTCCACAGCGATTGGCCTTTTTATCAAATCTCATTTTTCCACATGTAGGACATTGAGTAAAAGCCATAATACAATTACATACACTTGGATTTAGTTAAATCTGCTTATTGATTTTCAATAAAACATTCTAACAACTGTCTCTTATACACAATCTCCGAGCCCACGAGACTAGGCATGATCTCGTATGCCGTCTTCTGCTTGAAAA